>NZ_JBQEPK010000008.1:0-180336 GCF_052045615.1 Methylobacterium sp. 22177
GCCTCGGACAGGCCGTAGCGCGCCCGGTAGAAGCCGTGGTCGAAATGCCCCGCCACCAGCCGCGCCTGCAGGTCCAGGAGCGCGTCCCGGTCGAGGGTCTCCCGCCCGATCGCCCCCAGCCAGCCGGTGTCCTCCACGGGCGCCCGCGCCGGCCGCAGCCCGCAGACCCGCAGCAGCGCCGCCAGCGTCGAGCGCCCCGGCCCGGGATCGCGCAGCTCCCGCCAGCCCGCCTCGGCGAAGTGCAGGAACGGCTCGCGCCCGCCCACGTCCGGGTAGGTCGCCCGGTACCAGTCCGCGTCCACCGCCGGCAGGTTCAGCCGGTGCGGCTCCGCGAACGGCTCGGCCCCGGAGAGCCGGGTCTCGGCGACGTAGCGGAAGAACGGGTCGTCGCTGACCGCCCGGCTGCCGGCCCGCGCCTGCACGTAGCCGGCCGGGTCGAAGTCCGGCCGCGGGCCGATCCGCGCCCGCCAGCCCTCCGCCACGTAGTGGCGCAGCAGCGCGGCGTCCGAGGCCCCGGCCAGAGCCTCGGCCTGCGGCTCGGGCAGGCGCTGCCGGTAGTGGGCGGCGTCGAAGTAGGGGGCGAGCGTCTCGATCCGCAGGGCGAGCGCGGCGTCCGGGTCGGGCCGGGCGGGACCGCCGTGGAGGACGTAGTGGACCAGCGGGTTCTGTGTGGCGAAGGTGATCCCGCGGGTGAGGCAGTAGGCCAGGGTGTCGAATTGCGGCGCCGGCTCGCGGCCCTCGCGCCAGCCCGAGGCCATGTAGTGGTCGACCGGGTCGACGCCGGCGGCGGCGAGGTCGGGATTGCCGGCGAGGTAGAAGGCGCCGTCGACGAGGCGGCGGGCGAGGCGGTGGGCCTCGGCCGTGTCGGGCCTCGGCAGGGCGGCCGCCTCCCCCTCCCCGCCCGCCCCGCCGCGCCGGCGCGCGAGGGCGTGCAGGAGCGGGTTGATGCCGGCGCGGGCGATGTGGGGATGGGCGGCGAGGTAGGCGGCGGAGTCGAAGTCGGGGCGCGGGTCGCGGCCCGCGCGCCAGCCGTGGACGAGGTAGTCGCGCACCGGGTCGGCCGCGATCCCGTACCAGCTCGCGTAGAACGCCGCGTCGACGTGCGGGGCCAGGACGGCGACCTGCGCGTCCGCGGTGACGAGATCGTCCGCCGCCGGCAGGCCGCGGCGGGCGGCCAGCCGGATCAGCGGGTTGCCGCTCGCGCGGACCGGGCCGGAGCGCGCCCAGCGATGGTACAGGCCGCGGATCTGCTTCAACGCGCGGCGCCCGCTCTGTCTCGCGACGGCCGCCGATCGCGGTCGGAGGCCGTGCCGGGCGCGGCGCTGGGGTCGAGACCTGAAGCTCGGGTGAGCATGTGTTCGCGCGGGCTGGATCGGAGGCGTGGCGGTGCGCCGGGCAAGGGGTCGCGCCGACGGCCCATCGCCCTAACGGAACGCGCGCGCGGGGTAAACAACGGCGCCCCCTGCCCCACGTCCCGCGCGCCCGTCCGGTGCGGTCAGATCAGGTCGGAGCGCCACGTCACGTTCTCCCGCACGATCCGCGCGGGGTTGCCGGCGGCCACGCAGTGGGCCGGCACCGTCCCGGTGACGACCGCGTGCGCGCCGACGATCGCGTTGTCGCCGATGACCGTGCCCTTGAGCAGGGTGGCCTGATTGGCGATCCAGACGTGGTTGCCGACCCGCACGGGCTTGGCCGGGTTCAGCCGCGCGCCGGTGTCCCGGGTGACGATGGAGTGGAAGTCGCTCGTCGTCATCCAGACGCCCGACGCGATCGAGCAGTCCGTGCCGATCTCGATAGCCTTCCCCTCGACGGGATTGAGGTGGACGAGCCCGGTGAAGCCGGTCCGGTCGCCGATACGCAGGACCGAGCCGGGGCCGATATAGATGTTGGCCATCGACAGCCGCACGTCCTCGCCGACGTCGAACCGGCAGTTCGACTCGATGACGATGTGCATGTCCTTGTCGGACACGCAGCCCCTGCCTATGCGGATGTAGTTGTTGTCGCCATTGATGTAGATCTTTCCCGCTTGGCTGTGCTGATCCCGCGAGTCAATGTCGATGACATTATTCTCCCCTTTGTCGAAGATATTCAAAGACATAATTCGCTCTGCGGGATCTGTGGAGGCCCCTGGGCGCGGCGCGGCCGAGGTCCGGGAGCGGACGGCCACACATCGAACCCGCGGAAGAATGCTCGCCTTCTGACATGACGATTACGGTATCGGCGTGCCGGGATCGGGATCCGTCGACATTCGGCGGCAGCGCCGATGACCCCGGGCCGGAAGCGGCGTTTGAAGATGTCTCTAAGCCATCGGGCGCCGTCCTCACAACTCGTGCGTCGGTTGACGTCCGAAGGGTCCTATGCCGTATGCCGTCCACCAGAGAAATCATGGGATGAGGCCGTCCGGTGGCTGAGGACAACACCCTGACGAAGGCCCTGGTGGACGTTCGGGCGCGCAGGGCCGCGCTGCAGAGCGACTACGACCGGATCGCGGCCGAGCTGACCAAGCTCCGGGCGGCGGAGGCCGCGCTGACCTCGATCGTCGAGGGGATCCCGCTGGAGGCCTCCGGTCTCCACGCGCCCGAAGGGCCGCGGACCGCCGCGGCCGACCGCTCCGTGCCCGCCTCGGGCGGCCGGCGCGGTGCTCGCGGTCCCCGGGCCAACTCGGCCAAGGGGCGGCTGAAGGCGCTGCTCGGCTCGGCCGGTCCGCAGGGCCTGTCGCATGCCCAGATCGCCGAGCGGCTGCCCGACGTCGCGCCCAACACCCTCAACACCTATCTCAGCATGCTGGTGACCGGCGGCGAGGCGATCCGGAACGGCGACTTCTTCACCGCCGCCGCGGCGCCCGACGGGGCCGAGGACGGTGAGGCCGAGGCCGATCCGGAGGCGGACGAAGAGGTCCCGCACGACGCCGCCGCCGAGTGATCCCGGCGCCGGGGGCGCGGCCACTGCGCCGCGCGCTTGAGATTGCGGCGCCCGGTTCGGTCAGGGCCGTCCGGCGCGGTCCCGTGCCCGCCGCGCCTCCGGGTCAGGCGGCCGCCGACATCCGGCGGATGATCGGCAGCATCAGCGCGCTCGGCGCGGCGGCCGGCACGGGGAAGATCGTGGCGGTCTGGTCGGTCTTCACCCGGGGCAGACGCTCGATCACGGTCCGCAGGTTCGGGAGCGTCCGCGCCAGGGTCGCGGCCAGCGTCTCGCCGGCGATCTTGGCCATGACGTATTCCAGGGTGTCGCGGGGCGCCTCGTCGATGGCGCTGGTCGACGGGTAGAAGGCCGCCACGGCGTCGCCGCGCTCCAGGCAGAACTGGCTCAGCTCGTAGAAGGCGGTGTTGTAGACGCGCATCATCTCGTCGAGGCAGGCGGGCTCGAACGGCGCGCGCTTCTGGCGGAAGATGCGGGGCGTCGCGAAGTGGTAGAGCTGCGACGGGCGCATCGCCAGCGCCGCGAGCTGCGCGGCGGCCGGCTCGGCGGCGTCGTAGCGCAGAACCTGGCAGCGGCCGCCGGCATCGCGGATCTCCCGGGCGATCGCCTCCGCCTCCTCGGCGCCGGACGCGTAGGTGATGCAGACCGCCCCGCCCCCGGCGGCGATCAGCTTGGCGGTCGCGGCGCCGAGGCCCCGCGACCCGCCGACGATCAGCGCCGACACCGCCGCGAAGGCGCCCGGCTCCACCAGCGCGGCGAGGTCCCGCAGGCTCTCCTGCTCCACCGGCCGCGGGCGGACGAAGCCCTCGACCCGGGCGACGAGGCCGGGGCCGACGGCGTCCAGCGTCACCGATTGCAGCATCGGCTGGAACCGCTTCACCGCGTAGCCGAGGCGCGAGCCGGTGCCGCCCTCTGTGACGGTCACGTCGATCTTCGAGAGGATCGAGTGGAGGCCGGGCACGAACATGCCGACGAGCGTCGAGAGGCCGCCCAGGGCGGCGACCCGGCCCGGACCGAGGGCGCGGGCGAGGCGCGGCGCCAGCGCGGCGATCGCCGCCGGGTCCGGCAGCGCGAAGGCACCGGCGAGCCCCGTCAGGGCCGCCGGATCGCGGGCGACCGGCTCGGCGGGGATCGCGACGGGCGCGACCTCGACCGCCTGACCCGGTGCCCGCTCGGCCGCGAAGGTCGCCTGGATCGTCAGGGTGCGGACGCCGTCCACCGCCACGGACAGGCGCAGCTGCCGCGCGTCCGCCTCGTGGACCGTCAGGACGGTGCGGTCCCCGACCAGCACGAACCGCTCGAACCGCATCTGCAGCGTCGCGAGCCGGTCGAGGGGATGGGCGTCGGCGCAGGCGTCGAGGGCCCAGAGGGCGGCGTGGACGCCGTGGACGGCGCGCTCGCCGGCCAGCGTCCGCCGGGCCATCCGCGCGTCCATGTGCATCGGGTTCACGTCGCCGGTCGCCCGCGCGAAGGCGGCCTGATGGGCCTCGGTCCAGGTCCGCGTCGTCGCGGCGGCGTCGTCCGAACCGGATCCGTTCATCGCGCAGCTCCTCCTCGGCCGGTCCCCGTCCCGGCCGGGCTGACCGGCCGCCGGATGCCCGGCCCCTTGCTTTATGACACGCGATCTCGCAAGAGGGCGGCGCTCGCACGCACGGAAAGGGGCCGGTCGATCGCCGGAGGGCAGGCATCCGCAGGGTGTCGCAGGGACCGGTATCGAGGATGACCACGGCTCGCGCCCTGTCGATCGGTTTCGTCGGAAACGTCGTCACCAACCCGTTCGGGAAGGTGGCGGGCCGCCTCGCGGATCTCGCCACGGTCTCGTGCGAGCATCTCCCCATCGGACAGATCGAGCAGGTGCTGGCGGGACCCGCAGCCGCCGACGTCCTGATCGTGCATCTCGACCACCGCTGGTTCTTCGACGTCGCTCCGGACGAGGCGGCCGTCGCCCGCGCGCGCGGCCTCGCCGACTTGGTCTCGGCGCGTCTCGCCCGCGCGCCGGGGACGATCATCCTCAACACCGTGCCGTTCGTGCCGGTCTCGTCCGTCGAGAGCGACCTCCACGACCAGCTGGAGGCGCTCGCGCGGGTGAACGCGGTGCTGTTCGACCTCGCCCGGGCGCAGGAGCGGGTCAGCGTCGTCGACGCCGCCGGCGCGCTGGCGCTGCTCGGCTTCGCCAACGCCTTCCGCGAGCGCAACCGGTACATGTACCAGATGCCCTACGCCCCGGCCGCCGTGGACGCGCTCAGCGAGCGCTACGCCGACGCCGTCGCGGCGCGGCTGCGGGCGCGCCGCAAGGTGGTGGTGGTCGACGCCGACAACACGCTCTGGGGCGGCGTCGTCGGCGAGGACGGCGTGGAGAACCTGGAGGTCGACAGCGACTATCCGGGGATCGTCCACACCCAGCTCCAGCGCCAGCTCCTGCGCCTGAAGGGCCTCGGGATCCTGCTCTGCGCGGTGACGAAGAACAACGAGGAGGATTTCCGCGCGGTCTTCGCCCAGCGCGCGATGCCGCTCCGCCTGGACGATTTCGTGGCCTACCGCAGCAACTGGACGGAGAAGAGCGAGAACATCCGCGACCTCGCCGCGACCCTGAACCTCGGCCTCGACAGCTTCATCTTCCTCGACGACAACCCCTTCGAGATCGAGGAGGTGCGCGCCCGGCTCCCCGGGGTCGAGTGCCACCTGTTCGACCGGACGCGCCCCGAGCAGGCGCTGACCCTGCTCGACGGGATCGCGTCCCTGCGCGCCCGGAACGTCACCGCCGAGGATCTGGCCAAGACCGAGCAGTACCGCGGCGAGGCCCAGCGCCAGGAGCTGCAGCGCTCCGCCGCCTCGATGGACGAGTACCTCGCCTCCCTCGAGATCCGGGTGCACGTCGCCCGCAACAACCCGGGCTCCCTGCGGCGGGTCACGCAGCTGATCAACAAGACCAACCAGTTCAACCTGACGACGCGGCGCTACACCGAGGACGAGGTCGCCACCGCCATGCGGGAGGGCGGCGTCTACGCGGCCCGGGTGGTCGACCGGTTCGGCGACATGGGCATCGTCGGGGTCGCCATCGTCCGGGGCGGCGAGCTCGAGACGTTCCTGATGAGCTGCCGGGCCCTCGGACGCCGCATCGAGGCCCAAATTCTGCGCCACGTCTGCCAGCAGGAGGGTGATCGGGACCTGAAGGCCCAGTATCGCCCGAGCGCGAAGAACCGGATGGTCGAGAGCTTCCTCGACGACAACGGCTTCGAACCCGTGAGCGCTGGCCCCGAGGGCAAGACGTACCGACTGACACGAGGACCGGATGACACCCCCTACATCCACATCGTCGCGGAGTGACCGCGGCGCCGTCGAGGCGGCTGCCCGCGCCACCTTCGCGCGGCTCGTCGAGACCTGGGGGCGCCCGGACCTGGAGAATCCCGGGCCCGAGGACGACGTGTACGAGCGGCTCGACTCCTTCGCGGTGGTCGAGCTCCTCCTCGAGACGGAATCCGAGATCGAGCGGACGGTCGGCCGCTACGTGCCGCTCGCCAACGAGAGCATCCTCGACAGCACGAAGTCGCCGCTCCGCCGCTTCCAGGGCTGGATCGACTACGTCGCCGAGACGGTCGAGCATGGCTGACCTGCGGTTCTCGCGCGCGACCCTCGCGGGGCTCGTCACCACGGTCGGCGCGCGCGTCCAGGCCTTCGACGACGAGGCGGCCGCCCTCGGGCTCGCCCCCGAGGAGGCGGAGCGCCTCAAGCGGGCCATGGGCTTCGCGACCCGGCACGTCGTCGCCGATCCCGGCACTACGACGGCGGATCTCTGCCTGCACTCGGCGCGCCACCTCCTGCGCGGCCTCGACCTGCAGCCCGACGCCGTCGACGGCCTGATCCTCGTCACCCAGACGCCGGATTACAGCTCGCCGTCGACGTCGATCGGGATGCAGCACCGCCTCGGCATGCGGACCGACACGCTCTGCTTCGACATCCGCCTCGGCTGCAGCGGCTTCGTCTACGGGTTGTCGGTCGCCTACAGCCTGGTCGAATCCGGCCTCGACCGCGTCCTGCTCTGCGTCGGCGACGTCGCGAGCCGCATGGTCGCGACCGGGGACCGGTCGATCACCCCGATCATGGGCGATGCCGGCGCCGCGGTGCTGATCGAGCGGCGCGAGAGCGAGAGCTTCTTCCAGCTCCACAGCGACGGCTCGGGCGAGAAGGCCCTGTTCATCCCGCACAGCGGCCTCCGGGCCGACGCCGAGGACGCGGACAAGCCCGGCACCATGCACATGGACGGGGCGCAGGTCTTCAACTTCACCCTGAAGCGCGTCCCGCCGCTGATCGAGGGCATCCTGGCCTTCTCGGACACGCGCGCCGAGGACGTCGACTTCCTGGTCCTGCACCAGCCGAACAAGTACATCCTCAAGAACCTCCAGCGCCGCCTGGGGCTCGACGACAGCAAGCTCCCGACCGGCACCCAGTCGGTCTACGGCAACCAGAACTCGGCCTCGATCCCCGGCACGATCTCGGGCTTCCTCGCGGAGGCCTACGCGGGCCGGCGGGTGCGCTCGCTGCTCGCCGGCTTCGGGGTCGGGCTGAGCTGGGGAGCCTGCACGATCACCACCGACCGGATCTTCGCGCCCCCGGTCATGACCTACGAGGAGACCACCCGATGACCGAGGGCGCATTCCTGGACGAGCTCGGCACGATCCTCGACCAGCCGGGGCCGCTCGCCCGCGGGCAGAGCCTCGGGGCGATCGAGACCTTCGACTCGCTCGGCATCCTCAACATCATGGCGCTCTACGACACGCTGGGCCTCGAGGTGGATCCGCAGCGGATCGCCGGGGCGGCGACCACCGACGACCTGATCGCGCTGGCCGGCGCGAAGCTGCAGGCCTGAGCCGATGTCGCAGCCGATCGCGGAGCCGGGGGGGCACGTCCTCGTCGTCGGGGCCAGCAGCGGCATCGGCCGCGCCGTCGCCGAGCGCCTCCGCGCGGGCGGGGCGCGGATCACCGCCCTCGCCCGGCGGGCGGACCGGCTCGCCGAGCTGGAGGCTCTCGGCTGCGCCGCCGTCGCGGCCGACGTCACCGACCTGCCGGCGATCGGCGGCGTGCTGCAGGCGGCCGTCGCCGAGCGGGGGCTCCTGACCGGGCTCGTGTACTGCGCGGGCGTCCAGGTCATCAAGCCGATGCGCAGCCTCGGCGTGGAGGAGGTCGAGCGCCTCTACCGCACCAACCTCGTCGCGCCGACCCTGTTCGCCGCCGCCTTCGGCAGCGCCCGGGTCTCGACCCGGGACGCGGTGTTCTGCGCGGTCTCGTCCGTGGCGGCCCAGCGGCCCGAGCCGGCGATCGTGCCCTACGCCGCCTCCAAGGCGGGGCTCGACGCCCTGATCAAGGGGCTCGCCCGGGAACTCGCCCCCCGGCGCGCGGTCGGCGTCGCCCCCGGCTGGCTCGACACCGAGATGACCCAGGCCCATGCCCGCCTGTACGGCGCGGAGTTCAAGGAGGCGCTGGAGAAGCGCAGCCCGGCGGGCGCCGCGACCGTCGAATCCGTGGTCGACGCCATCGCGTTCCTGATGTCGCCCCAGGCCCGGCACGTCACCGGCGAGATCCTGCGCGTCGACGGCGGGGCCGTGCTGTGACCGGGCCCGGGCAGCGGCTCGCGCTGATCGGCGGCGGCGGATTCTCCAAGGAGATCGCCGAGATCGCGCGCGCCCTCGGCCACACGGTCGAGAATACCTACTCCACTTCTCCGGAGGTCCAGGTCGGCCGTCACCGCGGCTATCTCGACGCGCTGCTCGCCGACCGGGCGGAGTTCGACGGCGTCGTCCTGGCGGTCGGCGGCGTGAGCCGGCGCGCGATCCGGGCGCGGGCCGAGCTGATCGCGTGGCTCGACCGGCACGGCCTCCCCTGCCCCGCCCTGGTCTCGCCTCGCGCGATCGTGAGCCCGGACGTCGCAATCGGCGCCGGCGCCTTCGTGGCGCACGGGGTGATCGTCAACGCCGATGCCCGGCTCGGGCGCTTCTGCGTGCTGAACTCGGCGGCCATCGTCGGCCACGACACGGTCGTCGGCGACAACACCACGATCTCGCCGGGCGCCTTCGTCGGCGGCCGCTGCACGATCGGCGCCGACAGCCTCGTCGGGCCGCTCGCCAAGGTTCTGCAGGGCCTCACCCTCGGCCAGGGCGTCACGGTCGGCATGGGCTGCAACGTCCTGCGCGCGCTGCCCGACGACGCCACGATCTGGCCCCGGGCGGACATCGTCGCCCCGGCACCGAAGCCGGCCGGTCAGGCCTGATGGGCGCGCGTTTGCTGGGCGTGGTCGGCCACACTAAGCTATTCGTTTCGCGATGAACGGGCTCCGGTCCGCGCATCGGCAGGAGTCATCATGAGCGCGCAGCCGCGGCCGTTCGAGCAGCCGATCTACGTCACCCGCCCGATGCTGCCGGAACTCGCGGTGTTCACCCGGCATCTGGAGGCGATCTGGAGCAGCGCCGTCCTGTCGAACGGCGGCCCGCAGCACGTCGAGCTCGAGCGGCGCCTCCAGGCACATCTGGGCGACGGCCACATCGCGCTGTTCAACAACGGCACCAACGCGCTGATGACCGCCGTCAAGGCCCTCGACCTGTCCGGCGAGGTGATCACGACGCCGTTCACCTTCGCGGCGACGCCGCACGTGCTGTCGTGGCACGGCATCGATCCCGTCTTCGTCGACATCGAGGAGCGGTCCATGACGCTCGATCCGGAGCGGATCGAGGCGGCGATCACCCCGCGGACCACCGGCATCCTCGCCGTCCACGTCTACGGCAATCCCTGCGACGTCTGGGCCATCGAGCGCATCGCCCGCAAGCACGGGCTGAAGGTCCTCTACGACGGCGCCCACGCCTTCGGGACCCGGGTCGAGGGGCGCGCGATCGCCGCCTACGGCGACGCCACCATGTTCAGCTTCCACGCCACGAAGCTGTTCCACACGGCCGAGGGCGGCGCGGTCGTGATGAACGATCCCGACCTCAAGCGCCGCATGGAGCTCCTGAAGAACTTCGGCATCGCCAACGAGGTGTCGGTCCCGGCGGTCGGCATCAACAGCAAGATGAACGAGCTGCAGGCGGCCCTCGGCCTCTGCCTCGTCGACGCCGTCGCCGGCGAGAAGCTGAAGCGCCGGGCCGTGGCGGAAGTCTACGACCAACACCTCGCGGACCTGCCGGGCGTGACGCGGCCCAAGCTGGCCGACCCGGCGGTGGACAGTCTCCAGTACTACTGCCTGCGCATCGACCCGCAGGAGGCCGGCATCGCCCGCGACGCCGTGTACGAGGGGCTGAAGCACTACAACGTGTTCGCGCGCCGCTACTTCTACCCGCTGTGCAGCGATTACGGGCCTTACCGGGACCTGCCGAGCAGCGCGCGGGAGAACCTCCCGGTGGCCAACCGGGTCGGCGAGCAGGTGCTGTGCCTCCCCCTGTTCGGGGATCTCGGCGTGGACGCGGCCGAGCGGGTCTGCGCCGCGCTCCGCGCCGTGATGACGGGGCCGGACCGGCGCTGACCGGCCGGTCAGAGCGGCGGGCCGCCCCGATCAGGCCTCGCGGAAGACCTTGAGCGCGTCGGACAGGTAGGTTGGATCGACGCTGAAGCTGCCGTGGGAAACGTGCAGGGGCGGGCGCCGCACGTCCATCCCCGCCCTGAACTGCGGGTGCGTCCCCGGCAGCGCGTAGTACCGGGCGCCCGCGAAGTCCGACAGGCTCTTGAACAGGGACATCTGAACCGCGAACGGCGAGACGATGCCCAGGATCTTGGCCTCGGGCGCGCAGAAGATGAGGTTCGAGAAGGCGGCGCCGACCGGGCCGGCGATATGGGACGCGGTCGCGAAGGTGACGACCTGCTCCGCGAAGGTCATCTTGGCCGTGTCGACGATCTCGAACCCGCTCGCCCTGAAGATCTCGGTGACCGCCTCCGCGTTCTCGATGTTCCGGCCCTGGAACCGCGCCAGAAAGATCTTCCTGTTCCGCGGCGTTCCGGCCGGGATGGCGATCGCCGCCAGGACCCGGTCCCGCAGCCAGGCCAGGCTGTCATGGTTGACGGCCGAGACCTGCCAGAACGGCGTCTTGGGGCAGTCCGGCACGTACGTCATCGTCGACGGCACGTGCAGCTTCGCGACGTCGATCCGGATCCCGCGCCTGTGGCGCACCAGCGCCCGGCCCGGGAAGACGATCTCCAGCAGTTCCAGCTCCTGCGGATACAGGTCGTCCGGAACGATCAGCGGCAGGCCGTCGAGCTCCGCGATCCGCTCGACGATGTAGCCCTTGGTGACGTACTCGACCAAGAAATGGAAATAGTTCACGCCGCAGCGGCCGCCCAGCAGGATCGCTTCTGGGACGTTCATCTCCGCGGTGTCGGGCAGGCGGGCGAAGGCGCTCTTCCGAGATCGGATCCGGTTGAGCGGATGGGTTGTCAGGAACTCATGCTGTCCAGCCACGAAGCTGAACTGCGGATCCGCCGCCGGCTCGGAGACCAGGAACGTGCCGCGCGATGCGATCTGAAGGGATCCGAAGACCTGAGCCTGGTCGATCGTCGCGCACCAGAGGCTCGGCCGCTTCACGGTCCTGTGCCGGGCTGCCTGCTCCGACAGGATTACGTCCGGGTCCGTGAACGCGAAATCCCCCTCGGGAGCGATGATGCGCCGCGCTTCGGCATACGGAGCGTCCGCGTAGATTCGCGCGATCGTCAGCGGCTGACCGACTTCCGCGGCCTGCATGGCCGCGTAGATGCGGAACACCATGAGGTACAGGAACGGGCGCAGTTTCCTGCCGCGTCCCTGCAGCGTGATGATGTGCTCGCGCAGGAGATCGAGAAAATCCGCCCGGACGACGCCGAACAGAATCGAAACCGCGACGAGCAGCGCGGAACCGGCGAGCAACGCCTTCTCGAAGCGGTGGCTCGGCGACCGCATCGGGGTGCGGAACCCGTACTCAGCGAAGTGCGCGACCGGATCGACCCCCGCCAGCGCGACGTCCTGATACCGGCTCAGGTAGAACTGCCGGTCGACGAGCGCCCGGGCCAGCCAGATCTTCATGGGTTTGGGTGATTGGCTCATCGGGGTTGTCCTGCATCCCGTTCAGCGGCGCGCCGGTCCGGTGCGACACCGGACCGGCGCGTTACAGGATCGCTCCGTGGTGGCGGGCCGCGTCGGCCTTGTCGGCCAGCAGGCGGTCGAAGCGGTCCCGCTCGAAGACGAAGTAGAAATTCTCCGCGTCCTCCGAGACGATCCTCGCACCGGTGCTGGTGTGGAAGCCGAGGACCTTCGTGTTGCCCTTCCGGACATCGAAGTGGCTCTGGTCGAACCCGAAACCCGCGAAGCCGATCTCGTAGATGGCGAGGGCCGAGTAGCTGGCGAGGCCGGGTACCGGCGGCGGCGGGATGATCCAGCTGCCCCAGGAGAAGGACTCACGTCCCTCGAAGCTCCGGATGTCGTAGAGCCGGACCAGGCCGCGTCGCCGACCCTCGTGCATGATGACGAAGTAGAAATCCTCGCCGCGCCGCTCCCGGGATTTGTACGCCTCGATCCACTGCGCCTGTTCCGCCACCGAGGGGGCGGGCTTGTTCAGGTAGCGGCCGATTGCGGCGTCCTGTCGGAGGTCGAAGATGAACGCGGCGTCGGAGACGTCGACCAGGCGGAAATGCGTGCGCGCCCGCGGATCGAGGGCGCGAAGTTGTCCGCAGGCACTGAGATCTCTGCGTGGGCTGTCCATGCTGCGCTCCGGCCTCTGCGGCCTCGCCGATGATCGTCCTTGCGAGCACGCGCCCGCCTGCCGCGGAAGGCGGGGCGTCCCGGTTACGGATCCCGCACCGCGGGGGCGGATCAGCGGGCCGCCTCGCGACAGGCCGCGACGACGTGCTGGACCTCCTCGTCGCGCATGTGCGGGCCGATCGGCAGGCTGAGGATCTCCCGGCCGAGCGTCCGGCCGAGATCGCTCGAGCCGAGCTTCGGGGCGTCGCGGTAGGCCTCGGAGTCGGCCGGCGCGATCGGATAGTGGATCTGCGTGTCGATCCCGTCCTCCCTCAGCCGGGCCGCCAGGGCGTCGCGGCGCTCCGTGCGGACGACGAACAGGTGCCAGACCGGCTCGGTGCGCGGGTCGACATGCGGCAGGGCGAGGCCGCAGCCTTCGAGGGCATCGCGGTACGTCCCGGCGATCGCCCGGCGGCGCGCGTTCCAGGCATCGAGATGGCGCAGCTTCACCCGGAGGATCGCGGCCTGGAGCTCGTCGAGACGCGAATTCAGGCCCCGCTGGCGGTGGACGTACTTCTCGCTGGAGCCGTAATTCGCGAGCTCGCGCATCCTGTGCGCCATCGCGCTGTCGGACGTCGTGATCGCGCCGCCGTCGCCGAGGGCGCCGAGGTTCTTGCCCGGGTAGAAGCTGAAGGCCGCCGCGTCGCCGAGGCTGCCGGCCGGGCGGCCGTCGAAGGTCGAGCCGTGGGCCTGGGCGGCGTCCTCGATGCACAGGAGTCCGTGGCGGCGGGCGAGGTCCCGCAGGGCCGCCATGTCGGACGGCTGGCCGTAGAGATGGACCGGGATGATCGCCTTCGTGCGCCCGTTGATCGCCCGCGCGGCGGCCGCGGGGTCCATGTTGTACGTGGCCGGGTCGGGCTCGACGGCGACCGGCGTGGCGCCGACCTGGCTGACGGCGAGCCACGTGGCGATGAAGGTGTTCGACGGGACCAGAACCTCGTCGCCCGGACCGAGGTCGTGGGCGCGCAGGATCAGGTGCAGGGCGTCCAGGCCGTTCGCGACGCCGATGGCGTGCTCGGCCCCGCAATAGCGGGCGAACTCGGTCTCGAAGGCCTCGACCTCCTCACCCAGGATGTAGCGCGAGCGATCGAGGATCCGGTGCCACGCCGCGTCCAGATCGGCGCGGATCGTGTCGTGCGTCCGGCTCAGATCGAGAAACGGAACCTTCATTGCAAACCCTTGGCGCGGAGGAACGCGTCGTAATCCCGGTAGTAGTCGCTCTCCTCGTATCGCTCCGAGGCGAGAGCAAGGCAGACCGCGCCGCCCGAGAATTCGTCGATATCGCGCCAGGTCATGCGCGGGACGTAGAGGCCCACATTGGGACGGCTCATCCGGAAGCTCTGGCGTTTCTCGCCGTCATCGAGATGCACAACGAAGCTACCGGATACTGCGATCAGGACCTGATGCAGGGCCTTGTGGCTGTGTCCGGCCCGCATGGCGCCGTCGGAGACGTCGTAGATGAAGTAGACGCGCCGGATCGGGAACGGCACATCCGCTTCCGCCTCAATGGGCGTGAGGGCGCCGCGCGGATCTCGGATCTGGCGAAATTCGATCAGATGCGGCTCGTCGGTCAAATCCATGGAAAACTCCAGCCCGGATCCTGTGCGCGCCGGGCGACAATGTCAGCCCGATACTGCGGCCCGTGGACCTGATGTGGCTCTGCTGCGCATGCCGGCACAGCTTCCCGCGCCGGGCCGTCCTAAGCCGGCAGGGACCGGTCCGCAACGGTGGCTCAGGAATCGGCACGCGAGGCGAAGGGCAGTGCCCGGACCACCCGTCGAAGCAGAGAAGGCCTGTCCAGTGCGGTCTGGAATGGCGGCGCGGGCAGGGTTGCGGTAGGCGCAGGGCTAGCAGGCATGCGCGCCGTCGGCTCCAGTTCGGCGACGGCCGCCGTAACGGTCTGGGGTGATACGCGATAGTTCGCGTGAAAGGCGTGACCGTCCTCGTTCGTGGTCGCGCCGCGCAGGAACGTGATCCGCGCGCCGCCCGCCTCGATGAAGCTCGTATAGCCCCGGAAATTGAAGCTCAGGTTGGCGTGGATCAGGCCGAGGATCCGGCAGTCCGGGCGGCAGAACAGTCCGTTGGTGAGCGCCGAACTCGACGAGCCGACGATGATGTCGGCGGCGTGGAACGCCTCGACCTGTTCGAGGAACGTCATCGTCTCCGGGGTGATGACCTCGAAGCCGTGCGGCCGGAGCGCCTCGGCGATCTCGACCTCGTTGACCAGCTGGCGCTGCGCGAAGGCCTTGCGCGAGATGAACAGCCGGCGGCCGGTGCGGCCGCTCAGGGCCCCGCGCGCGCGGGCGCTGTCGAGGATGCGGGTGCGCAGATCCACCAGGATGTCGGCGGGCCAGATCGTGTCGTAGACCCGCTGCCCCGGCCGCATCTCGAACGGGAAGAAGGCGGGCACCGGCGCGAGGCCGAGCCGGCCGAACGCCACCGGCCGGGGCGGCAGCTTGATGATCGGGCGGTCGCGCGCGTCGAGGAGTCGGACCACCTCCTCGTGGGTCGCCGGCATGTGGTCGTCGATGCAGAGCGGGATGCCGTCCGGGCAGCGCGGGTCGTTGTAGGCCAGCATGCGCGGGACGAACTCGCAGAACCAGTGGCCGTAATTCCGGCTCTGGAGCCCGAACATCGACAGGCCGGCCTCGATCGACAGGCTGTCCTCCGGAACCTCGACGAGGGCCCGCCTCTCCCCGAAGGCCGCCATCACGATCTGGTCCGGGTTGACCCCGTCCTGGAGCAGCACGTCCCGCCGGCGGGGATGGGCGGCGAGGTCGTAGATCAGGTGGCCGTCCTTCACGACGAGGTTGCTGCGCGGGAAGGCGTGGCAGCCGTCGACGAACGCGAGGTACTGGCTCGGCGCTTCCAGGTCCCCCGGTTCCGAGGTGAGGGGCGGCGGCGGTTCGGTGAACTTGAGCTCCGGCGCCTGGATCGGCCTGGGCGGCCGAAGCTCGGCGTAGTCGATGCCCGGCCGGCCGGCCAGGGACGCGGCGGCGACCATGTCGTAGCAGGCCAGGGGGCCGGCGCCGATCAGCCGGCGGGTCGTCTCGTGCAGCGCGACGGCCGCGTCGAAGTCGCCGGCCTCGATCAGCGCGTCGAGCTGCAGCCGGCGCAGGTTCTTGATCTTCTTGGCGAGCGGGTCCCCGTCCCGCGAGACGAGACCGGGGGCGCCGCCGTTGAGGTCCAGGGCGAGGCGGTAGCACTGGACGCTCGCCTCGGCCTCGCCGCGCAGCTCCAGCAGCCACGCCCGGTCGATCAGGTCCTCCATGACCCGGGGCCGCAGCCGGTTCGCGTCCGCGGCGCGCAGCCGCGCGACGACCGGATCCGCCTCGGCGAAGCGTCCGCGGGCGCAGAGGTCGCGCAGGCGCGCCTCCGCGGCGGCCAGCGCCCAGCGGCCGTCGTCGCGGCCCGCCAGTCTGGCCGCGAGGTCGTAGGCCTGGGCCGCGAGATCGGGCGCGCCGCCCCCGTCCAGCCGGAATGCCAGGGCGTCGAGATGGCGGATCATCGTGCCGGGACTGGTCCCCGCCGCTTCCGGATCGGCCGCGAGCGCGCCGAGCCGCGCGATCAGGTCGGCCTGGCCGCCGCGATGATCTCTGATCAGGTCCAGGAAGTGTGACATGTTCCGCGCGCTCGACCGGCCCGTTCCCGGCCTCGACGTGGTGCCAACCTCGGACGGCCGCCGGCAGGTGCGGGCCGCGCATCGGGCGTCGTGGCAGGAGCACACCCTTAGCGTCCCGCCGCGGAACTGGTAAATCCCCGTCCCGAACCGGTCGGGGCTTCGGGTGCCGGCCGGATGCGGCGGCGACGGTCCGGCGCGCGGATGGGAGAGGGAAGGCCTTCGGATGCCGGAGTCGGGGAGTCTCGAGGTCGACGGTGATCGGATCGCGGCGGTCCGGACGCTTGGGGCCGGCCGGCAGGCGGGTCGCGACGGGGCGCTGTGCGCCCTGGAAGCGGTCGCCCATCTCGCCGGCGAGCCGCTCTCGGACCGGCCGGCCTGCGCGTCCCCCGTGATCGCCGCCTTCGTCCGAACCTGGAGCGACGGCCTGCCCCAGGTGGAGCGGGACGGACTCATCCTCCCGCTCCTCCCCCGCCTCGTCGGGACGCGCGGTCCGGAACCCGTCGAGCGGCGCCGGGCCGGGATGGTGGCCGACTGGCTCGTCCGCGTTCACCTGCCGGCGTGGTTCCACCTCGCCAAGCTGAACGTCGAGGCCGACGTGCTGGCCGGCCTGCCCGAGATCCGCGATCTGAGCGACCTCGCCGGGCTGTGCGACGACCTCCGACGCGCCCGCAAGCGGGCGGCGATCGCCAACCTCACCCTGCGCCAGACCGGCCCCTCCGTGCGGGCGGCGGCCTGGGACGCCGCCCAGCGGGCGGCCTGGACGGCGATCCGGGACGATCTGGAGGCGGCCGGCGGGCCGATCCTCGCCGCCGGCTGGGACGCCGCCTACGCGGCGGCCTACGCGGCGGCCCGCGCCTCCGGCAAGGCGCCCCTGGACCCGACCCGGCGCGCGCTGCAGGACACAGCCCGGACGCTGCTCGAGCGCCTGATCGCGGCGGGCGAGGCCGGGCCCGAAGGGGCCCGCCCCGCCGATCCGCGGCCGTGAGCGGCGACGCCGCCGGCGGGCCGCCCGGGCCGGGGCTCGCGGGCGCCCGCTGCCTCGTGCTGGGCGGCGGCGGGTTCCTCGGGCTGAACCTGTGCAACCGCCTCGCGGCGGCGGGCGCCGAGGTCACGTGCTTCAGCCGCAGCCACCCGCAGGCCGAGGTCCTGGACCGGCGCGTCGCCCGGGTGTCCGGCCAGTTCTCCGACCGCCTCGCCCTCGCCAACGCGGTCGAGCGGCAGGACGTCGTCTTCCACCTGATCGCCGGCTCGATCCCCGAGAGCTCCAACCGCGACCCGTCGGCGGAACTCTCGGCCGCGCCGATCGCCACGCTGCACCTCCTGGAGATCTGCCGCTCGGCCCGGATCGGGAAGCTCGTGTTCGCGTCCTCCGGGGGCGCGATCTACGGGATCCCGGGCGCCATCCCGATCCCCGAGCGGGCGCCGACCGACCCGATCTCGGCCTACGGCATCAGCAAGCTGATGATCGAGAAGTCGCTGCACCTCTACCGGCACCTGCACGGGATCGACTACCAGATCCTGCGGATCGCCAACCCGTACGGACGCTTCCAGCTCGGCACCAAGCACCAGGGCCTGATCGGCAGCTACATCCACCGCGTCCTCACCGGCCAGCCGCTGGAGGTCTGGGGGACCGGCGCGGTGGTGCGCGACTTCCTGCACATCGACGACGTCAGCGACGCCTTCCTGGGCGCCGTCGCCTACCGGGGGCCGCACAAGGTACTGAATGTCGGCAGCGGCCGGGGCCTCAGCGTCAACCAGGTCATCGCCGAGCTGAAGGCGGCCTTCGGGCGGGACCACCTCCCCTGCCTGCACCGGCCGAGCCGCGCCGCCGACGTGCCGGCCAACGTGCTCGACACCGCGCTGATCCGGGCGGAGCTCGGCTGGCAGCCCCGCGTCCCCCTGCAGGCCGGGCTCACCGGCACCATCGCGTGGATGCGCGCCCATCTGGCGCGGTCGCGGGCGGCGGGCGCGCCCTCCGGCACCGGCTGACCGGCCGGATCGTCGATCCGCCCCGGAGCGGCCACGTTTGTCGGCGACAGCGCGCGGCACCGATCCGCGAGGAGACCCCATGTCCTTCCTGCACGATCTGCCGATCGCCGACCTGATCGCGCATTACGGCTACCTGGCCATCTTCGTCATCATCACCCTGGAGAGCGCCGGGCTGCCCCTGCCCGGCGAGACGGTGCTGCTGACCTCGGCGGCCTACGCGGGCAGCACCGGCAACATCAACATCGCCGTCGTCGTGGCGATCGCCGCGACCGCCGCCATCCTGGGCGACAATGCTGGCTACTGGGTCGGCCGCCGCTGGGGCCTGCCCCTGCTCCTGCGCAAGGGGCACCTGATCGGGCTCGACCACGGCCGGCTCAAGCTCGGCCAGTACCTGTTCCGCCGGCACGGCGGGAAGATCGTGTTCTTCGGCCGCTTCACCGCGATGCTCCGGGCCTACGCGGCCGTCCTGGCCGGCGTGAACAAGCTCGACGCGCGCCGCTTCATGGCCTTCAACGCCCTCGGCGGCGTGGCCTGGGCCTCGATCATGGGGTTCGGCGCCTACCTGTGCGGCCGGTCGATCGAGAACGTGATGGGGCCGGTCGGCCTCGGGCTGCTGGCCTTCGTCCTCCTGGGCGCCGTCGCCCTGTGGCTGTTCATGCGCCGGCACGAGGCGCGCCTGATGGTCGCCGCCGAGGCCGAGATCCCGGGGCCGCTCGGCGGGGGGCTCGGCGAGGCGCCGGCCGATCCTGCGCTGGGGCCTGTCCCGGCGCGCGGCGGCGTGGACCCGGACAGCCCCGTCCAGGCGGAGTTCCAGAATCAGATCGAGGCGCTCCTGGCCCAGCGGTCGCGCGCGGCGCCGCAGGCCCCCGCGCGCGCGGCCGTCCGGACCCGGCGCGCGCCCTGGCCCCTGTGGTTCAAGATCCCCGTGCTGCTCGTCGCCGCCGGCGCCGGCATGGCGGTGATCTCCTGGCACGACGGCGTCACCGGCGGCTTCTACGGACGTCTGATCGGGCATGTCGGGATCCTCGGCATTGCCCTGATCCTCGTCGTCCCGGCCCTCCTCCTCCTGGTGGTCGGCCGGCGGCTCCCGCGTCCGGAGGACGAGGCCGACGCGGAGTCCGAGGAGGCCGTCGGGCTGGCGGCGTGACCGCCGCGCCGGACGGCCCTCGCGCTCCCGGCGCAGGGTTGACCGGTCCCGGAGCCGATCGTACAGCCGGCCTCGACCCGACAGGGGCGCCCCGTCGCGCCGGCCTCCGGCCGATTCCGCCGGCGGCCGCGTGCCCGAGATCCGTCGGGCCCCGCGACTGAGACGGAGCCGACCTTGGGCGAGGACGTAGAGGCGCTGCGGGCGGAGCTTGCCGAGACCCAGGCGCGGCTCAAGGAGGCGCAGGGTGAGCTGGCCCGCTTGGTGCGCCTCGCCGAGGCGGATCTCCAGCGCCGGCGTCCCGGCGAGCAGTCGAGCGTCGTCGCCTCGTCGGTGCGCCGCCCCGCCGCCAAGGAGGTCGCGGCCCGGATCGCCCGGTTCGCTCACCTGTACCGGGAAGCCGCCGAGGCCACCCCGGACCGCGCCCCGGTCGTCCCCGAGCAGACGATGCTCGCGTGGCTCGAGACATCCGGCCTGTTCGACCGCCAGTTCTACCTCGCCTGCAACGACGACGTCGCCAATGCCGGGGCCGATCCGATGATGCACTACTACAATCACGGGTCGGAGGAGGCGCGCCTGCCCTCGACGCTGTGAGGCCCGTCGACGGCGCGGGTGCGCGGCGGGATGACCCTCTCGAAAGTCTTTACCCGATCCGTGATCGATCGAGACAAGTATAAAGTCAGAAGAACGGCCGATAGACTTCGTGATCGTCTCTATCGGCCGCGTTGACCCTCCCCGCCCCGTGATCTAGGGAGCGGCCGGACGGGGGCGTGCGAGGGATCAGACCGATGCAGGACGGTGCAGGCGCGAGCGCGCCGGGCTCGACCACGGCTCCGCCCGCGCTCGAGCCCTGGCAGGACGACTTCGCCACGATCTACGCCAGCGGCCTGTTCGACCATATCGGCTACGCGACGCGCTATCCCGATGTCGGCCTCACCGACCTGTCGCCCCTCGAGCACTACGTGAAGTACGGCGCCCGGCTCGGGCGCCGGCCCCGGGCCGACTTCACCGCGCCGCCGGACGAGACCTTCGACGGCAGCTTCGTCAATCCCTTCGCGGCCTGGATCCGGGCGCGCGCCGAGACCCAGCCCGCGCCGGCCTGGAACCGGCCGGTCGTCTCGGTCCTGTGCATCAGCTACAACCAGGCGGCCTTCATCCGGCAGACGCTGGAGAGCATCCTCGGCCAGGCGACGGACTTTCCCTTCGAGCTGCTGGTCGGCGACGACCGCTCCACGGACGGGACCGCCGAGATCATCGCCGAGTACGCCGCGCGCCACCCCAACCTCGTGGCGGTCCTGCGCAGCGAGAATCTCGGGCCGAACCGGAACTTCGCCGACCTCGCGGCGCGCGCCCGCGGCGAGTTCGTGGCGATCTGCGAGGGCGACGATTACTGGACCGACCCGCGCAAGCTCCAGCGGCAGGTCGATTTCCTGCGGGCGCGCCCGGAATTCACCCTCTGCTTCCACCGGGTGCGCGTCGTCTACGAGGACATGCCGGGGGTCGACGAGCTGTACCCGAAGCAGTGCAGCCCGCAGCCGTCGCTGTCGGACCTCGTGGCGCACAACTTCGTCCAGACCAACAGCGTGCTCTACCGCTGGCGCTACCACGGCGAGGAGGCGTTCGTGTTCGACGAGGGCATCGCCCCCGGCGACTGGTACGTCCACCTGATGCACGCCGAGGTCGGGCGCGTCGGCTTCCTGCCGGAGGTGATGGCGGTCTACCGCAAGCACGCCGCCGGGATGTGGGCCACCTACGCCACCGAGCTCGCCCGCCACAAGAAGCTCGGCAACTCCGAGATCGCGTTCTTCCGCAAGCTGCGCGGCCATTTCGGCGGCCGCTACGCGGCGGGCTACGAGGCCGCGCAGAAATCGATCTTCCGGCGGCTGGCCGAGGCCTATCTCGACGAGGAGGACGTGCCGAGCCTCGGGCGCCTGATCGACGCCAACCCCGACATCGCCCGGACGGCCCTGCACGATATGGGCCTCGACGCCCCCGAGGTGCTCACCGGCGACCCCGACGCCCTGCGCGCGTGGCTCATGGAGCAGCTCACGGTCAGCGTCATCGTCACGGCCTACAACCACGCCGCCGATATCGGCCGCTGCCTCGACGCGGTGCTGGGCCAGCGCGGGCTGTTCCGGCTGCAGGTCGTGATCGGCGACGACAAGTCGACCGACGGCACCGCGGAGATCGTCGAGCGACACCGGGCGCGCGACCCGGAGCGGATCGCGGTGCGGCCCCGGCCGCACAATCTCGGCATGCTGCGCAACATGCAGGACTGCCTCGCCGCCTGCACGGGCCGGTACGTCGCCTTCTGCGAGGCGGACGATTACTGGCTGTCGGACCGCAAGATCGCGATGCAGATGCGGATGCTGCGCAACGACCGCAAGCTGGACATGTGCTTCAACTGGGTGCTGCTCCACTACCCGGCGACCGGCTCCTACGTCCCGCACGACGAGCAGGGCCGCTATCCGACCGGCACGATCAGCTTCCCGGTCCTGGCCAACTCGCCGCTCACCGCGAACTTCTCGTGCTGCTTCTACCGCGCCGAGGCCCTGCGCCGGGTGCCGGAAGCCTATTACGCGAACGCCTCGGCGGCCGACTGGCTGATGAACCTCTACGTCGCCGACAAGGGCCGGATCGCGTTCCTGCGGGAGCTGCTCTCGGTCTACACGGTCCAGGAGAAGGGCCAGTGGTCGGGCCTGCCGGAAGACATCAAGAACGCCCGGATCGCGCAGTACCAGAAGGAGTTCGCCGCCATCTTCGGCGAGGGGCGCGGCTTCGAGAAGTACGAGGTCGGCTGCACGGTGGCCGAGCTCGACGGCGAGCTGCCGGATTCCTTCGCCCGCGCGAACCTGGAGGCCCCCCAGGACCGGGTCTGGGCCGAGATCCAGGACGGGCAGGTGGTGCTGGCCGGCTGGGTCGTCTCGGCGAGCCGCGCCAAGGCGACGCTGATCGTGGAGGCCGACGGCGAGGTCCAGCGCATCCCCGCGGACGTCCACCGGCCGGACGTGATCGCGGCGGTGCTGGGCGACCTGCCGACTACGATGGAGGAGGCCCGCTGCGGCTTCCGCTTCACCCTGCCCTACGCGCTCCACCTCGAAGTGCTGCTCTCCATCGAGGTCGAGCACGAGGTCGTGCCCTGGCTCTCGGTGATCTTCACCCACCGGGTGAAGCGGGCGGCCGAGCGCGGCTGATCGCGGGCGGGGCGTCGCGACACGCGGGGCGGCGCCCTTCGAGCCGGCCCTATCGCCGCCGACCGCCGAGGAGGTGGCGCACCCGGGCCAGCGGCGTGCGGGTGCGGGCCCGGTCCAGGGCGCCGCGGATCTCGGCGGCCAAGCGGGTCGCGACGATCTCGCGGGCGGGATCGTCGTAGTGGACGACGTCGTAGAACGTCCCCTCCTCCCGGTCGCGGAAGATGCCGCTGAGGTCGAGGGCCGTGAAGGTGCGCCGGTACGGGCGCCGCGCCGCGAGCTGCGCGGTGAATGCCTCCAGCTTGGCGTACTGACGGTCGAGATAGGCCAGGAACGCCCCCGAGGCGACGCCGCGCTCCACCTCGGTGAGGTGGCGCTTGCGCAGGATCGTCGGTTGCAGGACGCTGACGATTGGCACCCCGTGGTCGTGGGACAGCTTGGTCAGCCGGTGCGCCGCCAGTTCGTAATGGTGGACGATCGCGTCCTCCCAGCCGGGGCTCTGCCAGCCCACCTCGGCCCGCAGCCGCTTCAGCTCCTCGTAGATCAGCGTGATCAGCGCCTCGTAGGACAGGCCGTCCTCGCGGGCGCGGGGATCGTGCGTGTCGAAGAAGTGGTCGTAGAGCCGCTGGGTGATGAAGGCGTTGTAGGGGTGGCCCGGCCGGGGATCGTAGGTCCAGGGCTGGAACAGGTCGGTGCTGCCGCTGAGCACGAGGATCGCGTCGGGGCTGTAGGTCACGAGGCGCGACCAGATCAGGTGGGTCATCTGCGTTAGGCAGCTCGACATCACCCCGAAATTGTAGACCTTCGCGCCGTCGAGGCCGCCCGCCCGCAGGATCCGCTCGAGGCGGCCCGGCAGGGTGTTGGCGATGTCGCCGCCGTCGATCGTGGTCGAGTCGCCGACGACCAGGATCCGGGTCTCGCCCTCCGGCTTGCGCGCGACGATCGGGACGGCGTTCAGGAAGCCGTCCGCGTCGAACGGGACGCCGTAATGGCTCGCCCCCGGCTTGCCGGCGAACTGGATGAACGGGCTCGGATAGCGCGTGTTCGAGTCGAGGTAGCCGAAATGGTGCAGGAACTTGCGCCGCCGCGCCGCGTCCTCGCTCTCCGGCGGGGCCCAGATCTGCTCGACGCCCGGGGCGGTCAGAGCCGCCATCATCGCGTCCCTGAGTGCCGCGTAGCCGGCGGCGTTCAGCCGGACGCCGTCGTCGCTGAGAGCGGGCCTGAGCGCACCGGTCCCGGTGGCCAGGACGGCGTCGTAATCGATGAACTGCGCGCCGTACGCCTGCACGTGATCGCGCAGCCACGCGTTGACCTGCCCGATGAGCGGGATGGGCAAGCCGGCCGCGGCCGGCGCGGCCGGATCCACCGGCGGGATCGAGCCGACCCAGGTCCGCACGTAGAGGTCGCGCGCGTCCTGCAGCATGGCGACGAAGTCGGCCACGATGCTGTCCAGCGACGGCGCGGACATGCCGCTGAGGATGTCGTCGCGGCCGCCGATGAGGTGCAGGCCGCGGGCTCCGTAGAGGGCGATGTCGGAGCGGAGCCGGCGTCCCATGTCCCGGGTCGACTGGCCGGCGATCCCGCGCGCGACCGTCTGGGGTCCGGAGAAGAGCGGCGGTGTCCCGGCCACCAGCTCCGCCGTGACCGAATCGCCGAAGAACAGGATCGGCCCGAACGGGAACAGCGGCTTGTCCTGCATCGGCGTGCTCATGCCGTCGCGATCCGGGGCGGCGTCAGCGCGCCGCGAAGACCTCGATCCCGTCGAGGTGCAGGTGCTGCTCCTCGTCGAGATCGATCTTGAGGTAGCGGAACCGCGCGTTGTCGAACCGCAGGTGGAGGGGCAGGCCGGGATGGCAGTGGGCGTCCACGGCGTCGAAGACGAGGCGGTAGTCGCCCTCGGTCTCGCCCAGCCAGACCCGCATCAGCTGCGCCCGCTCGCTGAGCTGCCCCCAGCGGTTGTAGATCCGGATCTCCGAGACCCGCTCGACCGCGCCGAGGTCGAGGACGAACCAGGGGTTCCGGTCGAGCCCGGTGTGGAAGAAGAACGACGGGTCGCCGGTGGTGCGCTCGCCGTAGGTGCCGCTGGTACCCGACCAGGGCGAGGCGGAGCTCGCCGCCCAGGTCTTGCCCAGCGCGATGTTCTCGGAGGGGCGCGTCGCCACCAGCGTGTCCATCTCCAGCTCGTCGATCAGCGTCCGGATCTGCTTGGACGGCTGGCGCAGGGGCGGGATCTCTAGGTCGAGCTTGTAGATCAGGTTCGACAGGATGCTCTGGTCGAAGCGGTGGTCGATGAAGCCCTCGAGATCCGGCAGGCCCATCTGGTTCGGGATGTCGGTGACGACCCGCGGATCGCCCGCGTAGCGCAGCCACTCGGCCACGAGCCGGCGGGTGGCGGGGCTCACCATGAAGGCGATCCAGGAGGCCTGGATCTGGTCGGCGTCCCAGTAGCGCGCCGCGTCGCAGTCCATCAGCACGAAGCAGTCGCGCTTGGTCCAGGCCCGCTGCGGCTTGCCGTGCAGCACGCCGACCGCGACCCGGCGCTCCGAGCCGTCGAGCCAGGTGAGCAGCGGCGCCACCGGCGGCAGCGGGTCGTCGCCGACCGCCTGCATGCCGGTGTCGCTGAAGACGACGAAGTCGCCGTCGCGGCGCTTCTCCAGCGCCTCGGCGATGACGTAGGGCTTCCAGGCCCAGTTGCCGGCGCCCCGGGACCGGTCGAGGATCTCCCGGTGCTCCCGGTAGAACGGCGTCTCGCGCAGCCGGTCGGGGGACCAGCTCTCGATCGTGTCGAAATCGCCCGTGGCGGCGGCCGAGGCCACCAGCCGGCGCTGGCTCTCGACGTAGTGGTACTTGGCGGCGAAGCTGACCAGGGTGGTGTGGCGCGGCCGGAGCCGGCGCCGCAGCCGCATCAGCACCTCGGCCCGGTGCATGTCGAAGGCGTTGACGCGCAGGGCTTCCGGGGATGGGTCAGCGCTGGCCAAGTCTGTCCTCCGGCGGTGGCTCGAGGCTTGTCACCGGTTTTGCCGGCTTCGGCAAGGCGGCCGCGGCGGGGGGGCGGGCTCAGGCGTCGTCGAACGCGAGCTTCTCGGCCGGATACTCGAGCATCAGCGCGCGGCGCTCGGGCGAGTTGTCCCACTCGCCGACCTTCGTGTAGCCGCCGGCGACGTCCAGCACCTCCACGACCCGCCCGATGGTCGGGATGCTCTTGAAATGCTGCGGCCAGCCGGAGGCGAAGTAGAAGACCTGCTCGATGTGCTCGGAGAGCTGGCAGACCCCCGGCCCGAACGTGCCGAGCCCGAAGACGAGGTAGCGCCCGTTCATCAGCGCCGCGACGTCGTCGATGAGGGTGCCGCTCTGGGTCGTCAGCGGCACGCCGATCTCGGCGATCCAGGCTTCCAGCACCGGGATCACCGGGTTCAGCCGGTTCTCGAACACCATCTTGATCCGGGTGATGCGGCCCTCCGCCAGGAGCCGCCGGATCACCATCTGGTAGAAGGCGAGCGGCGGCTGCGGGTAGGTCGGCGCCACCCAGGTGCTGAAGATGTCCCCCGAGCGGATGTGGATCAGCAGCTCGTCGTCGGGCTTGGCGGGGATCTCCGCCGGCAGACGGTTGAACAGCGGCCGGATGCAGGTCCGCACGATGTCCCGTGTCTCGTCGGGGCCTAGGGTGCCGGCGAGCTGCTGGATGCCGAGGTCGAAATACATCCCCGACAGGAAGGCGCCCCCCTTCGGCAGCGGCTCCGAGCCGGGGATGAAGGTAAGGCCGCCGCAGGTCAGCGGGCCGGTCAGGCCGATCACCTCGCTCCGGTCGGCGGCCGGGAGCTTGATGTATTTCAGGTTCAGGTTGCGGGCGATGCCGATGGCGAGCAGCAGCTGGATCAGGCAGTTGCCGAAGGCGCCGCACTCGTAGAGCGCGAGCCCGACCAGGGCGCGGGAGCGCGGCCGCTCGGCGCCGACGAGGCGGTAGGAGACGTAAACGTTCGCGCCGGGCCGCTCGTCGGCCATGTCGAAGGGCACGTCGAGCACGCGCCGCAGGGCGATGAGGTCGAAATCCGCCCGGTCGCACAGCACCCGCGCCTCCGGCGGCGCCCCTCCGGCGGGGCCGTCCGGGGTGACGCGGACGTGGCGCGCCCAGGCGCCCTCCCCGGTGGCGAGCACCAGGGTCGCGGGCCCGCCCCGGGCCGCGTCGAGGTCGGCCGCGCGCCAGGCCTGCCCGTCGTCGGAGAGGGCGAGGCGCGGCGGCGAAGCCGAGGTGGCCGCGATCTCGACGCGGCGGATCGGGCAGCGGAAGCCGAGATCGACCTGGAAGCCCGGTGCGCCGGCCGGGTGATCGGTCGCGCCGGCCGCGGCGTCCGCGCGGTGCCAGGGCCGGCCGAACGCCGCATCGATCAGGTCGCCGTTCATCGCGTCTCGCGGTGCGAAGGGAGCGGTCCGGGGCCCGTGCCCCGACCCCCACTCTGTCGAGGCGGGCGCCCGGGTCCCGTCACCCGGGCGTGCGCGGGCGGGCGCCGGCGCCCGTGGGCTAGCCGTCGAGCCCGAGCATCAGCCCCAGATTCTGCACGGCCGCCCCGGAGGCGCCCTTGCCGAGATTGTCGAGGCGCGCGACCAGCACCGCCTGCCCGTGCTCGGCCGAGCCGAACACGCGCAGCTCCAGCCGGTCGGTGTCATTGAGATCCTCCGGCTCGATCTTCTCGCGGTGCGCGCCGGTGGCGGCGCCCGGCACGACCTGCACCAGGGGCTGCCCGGCGTACCAGTCGCGCAGGGCCGCCTCGAGGTCGGAGGCGCTGGGCCGGCCCGGCAGGGTCTCGAGGTGGAGCGGCACGCTCACCAGCATGCCCTGCCGGAAGTTGCCCACCGACGGCACGAAGATCGGCCGCCGGGTGAGCCCGCTGTAGCGCTGCAGCTCCGGCAGGTGCTTGTGGGCGAAGCCGAGACCGTAGAGCTGGAACGGCGGCGCCGTGCCCTGCTCGTAGGCCTCGATCATGCTCTTGCCGCCGCCGCTGTAGCCGCTGACCGCGTTGACGCTGATCGGGTGGTCGGCCGGGATCAGGCCGCCCTCCACCAGCGGCCGCAGGAGCGCGACGCCGCCGGTCGGGTAGCAGCCGGGATTGGCGACCCGCCGGGCGCGCGCCACCGCCGCCCCCTGCTCCCGGGTCAGCTCCGGGAAGCCGTAGGTCCAGCCCTCCGCGACCCGGTGGGCGGTGCTGGCGTCGAGGACGCGGGGGCCGCCGCCGGGCAGGCTGTCGGCCAGCGCCACGGTCTCCTTGGCGGCCTCGTCCGGCAGGCAGAGCACGACGAGGTCGACCTCGGCGAGCAGGGCGCGCTTCGCCGCCGGATCCTTGCGGTGCTCCGGCGCGATGCTGCGCAGGGCAACCCGCCCGTCGCGCTCCAGGCGCTCGCGGATGCCGAGACCGGTGGTGCCGGCCTCGCCGTCGATGAACACGGTGGGCTTCGTCGCGCCTGCGCCAGACATCGCTCGTCTCGCTCTCTCGAATGTGCCTCGCCGCCCGAGTCGGGCACCGCGGCCGGGGATCAGGTGCGCGCGGTGCGACAGCCTGTCAACGGCCGTGCCGCGGCCTGAAAACGCGAAAGGGCGGCCCCCGCAGGAGCCGCCCTCTCCGTGACACCGGTGTGACCGGGTGTCTTAACGCTTGGAGAACTGGAAGCTGCGGCGGGCCTTCTTGCGGCCGTACTTCTTGCGCTCGACCACGCGGGCGTCGCGGGTGAGGAAGCCCTCACGCTTCAGCGGGGCGCGCAGCTCCGGCTCGTAGTAGGTCAGGGCCTTCGACAGGCCGTGGCGCACCGCGCCGGCCTGGCCGGAGAGGCCGCCGCCCGCCACCGTGACGGTGATGTCGTACTGGTCGACGCGGCCGGCGATCTCCAGCGGCTGGCGCAGGATCATGCGCAGCACCGGGCGGGCGAAGTAGGTCTCCACCGGGCGCTTGTTGATCGTGACCGTGCCGTTGCCGGGCTTGATCCAGACGCGGGCGACCGCGTCCTTGCGCTTGCCGGTGGCGTAGGCGCGGCCCTGCGCGTCCAGCTTCTGGACGTGGACGGGGGCCTCGTTGGCGGGATCGACCGCGCCGGTGTTCGACCGGTTGAGGTCGGCGAGGGACTGCAGGGTCGCCATGATCAAGCGCTCACGTTCTTGCGGTTGAGGGCGCCGACGTCGAGCGCCTGCGGCTGCTGGGCCTCATGCGGGTGCTCGGTGCCCTTGTAGACGCGGAGATTGCCGAGGATCTGGCGGAAGAGCGGGCCGCGGGGCAGCATGCGCTCGACGGCCTTCTCCACCACGCGCTCGGGGAACCGGCCCTCGAGGATGAACTTGGCAGTCCGCTCCTTGATGCCGCCCGGATAGCCGGTGTGGTAGAAATAGCTCTTCTGATTGTACTTACGCCCGGTGAACTTCACCTTCTCGGCGTTGATGACGATGACGTTGTCGCCGCAATCGACGTGGGGCGTGTAGGCGGCCTTGTGCTTGCCGCGCAGGCGCATCGCCACGATCGACGCGAGGCGGCCGACGACGAGGCCCTCCGCGTCGATCACGATCCACTTCTTGTCGACCTCGGCGGGCTTCAGCGAGGTGGTCTTCATAGCCAAATCCCAGGGGTTCCGACGGACCGGACCCCGACGCGTCGGGATCCGCGGACATCGGGGTGCCGAAAAACGAGCCGCCGCGTGGGGCACACGCGGCGGCGGTGCCGGGTGCATAGACGGCCCCGGACGCTGGGTCAACAGGGAAGTTCAAGATCCCGGAAAAGCTATTTTGTTCAGCGTGTTGGCGGTTGAGGTACCAGAGTACCGCTAGCCGTCTGAGCGCCGGCCCCGCTCCGCGATGGTCAGCTTCTGGACGCCCCTGGCCGCCAGCACCGGCTTCCGGGCGCTGAGGATCCGGGAGTTCACGCCGGTCCAGCCGATCTCGCCGGAGAGCCGGCCGTACTCGATCTTGGGGCAGCGGTTCATGATCACCGTCAGTCCGCGCGCCTCGGCCCGGGCGGCGGCCGCGTCGTCGCGCACGCCGAGCTGCATCCAGATCATCTTCGGCGGCGGCGTCAGCGCCAGCGCCTCGTCGACCAGCGGCCCGGCGGCGGCGGAGTTGCGGAAGATCTCGACCATGTCGAGCGGCTGGTCGCCCAGCCCGGCCTGGACTTCGGCGAGGGAGGCGGCCACCCGGCGCCCGAGCAGGTCCTGGCCGGCGAGGCCGGGATTGACCGGCGTCACGGCGTAGCCCCGGTCGAGCAGGTATTTCAGGACGATCCAGCTCGGGCGCGCCGGATTTGCCGAGGCGCCCACCAGCGCGATCGTGCGCGTGCCGTTCAGGATCGTGCGGATCTGCGCGTCGGGGTAGCGGGTGTGCCGCTCCGCGAGCGCTGCCGCGTCGCTGGGCGCGGGTGGCCGGTTCTCGTGGCCGGTCTCGTCCATGGCGTCTTCCCTCGTCGTCCGGATGATCGCGGGTCGTGTCGCGCTTCTCGCCGCGTTCTGTGCCGCGTTTCTGGCCGCGCGTCGCGCCGCTGTCGCGGCCCCGGCGCGGCCGCCGTCACAGCCACCGTCACAGCCGCCAGACCTCGTAGCCCAGCCGCGCGAACGGCGCCTTCTCGAAGAGTGCCTTCACGTCCACGATCAGGCCGCCGGGCTTCACCCGGGCGGCGATCGCCTCCGGGCCGAGTCGGGCGTAGTCGCGGTGCGGGACCGCGATCACGGCCGCGTCGGCCTCGGTGGGCAGGTCGGCCCAGTCGACGAGGGCGATGCCGTACTCGGCCCGGGCCTCCGCCGCGCCGGCGCGGGGATCGTGGACCGACACGGCGCAGCCGAATTCCTCCAGCTCCCGCACGAGGTCGGCGACCTTCGAGTTGCGCAGGTCGGCGCAGTTCTCCTTGAAGGTCAGGCCGAGGACGATGACCCGCGCCCGCCCGGTCCCGCCGCGCCGGACGATCCGCTTCACCGTGCTGCGGGCGACGTGGGCCGCCATGCTGTCGTTGATCCGCCGCCCGGCCAGGATCACCTGCGGGTGGTAGCCGATCATCGCGGCCTTGTGGGTCAGGTAGTACGGGTCGACGCCGATGCAGTGGCCGCCGACCAGCCCGGGGCGGAACGGCAGGAAGTTCCACTTGGTCCCCGCCGCCGCGAGGACCTCCTGGGTGTCGAGGTCGAGCTTGTCGAAGATCAGCGACAGCTCGTTCATGAGCGCGATGTTCAGGTCGCGCTGGGTGTTCTCGATGACCTTGGCGGCCTCGGCGACCCGGATGGACGAGGCGGCGTGGAGCCCCGCCTCGATGATCGACCCGTAGAGGGCCTTGAGCCGCTCCAGGGTCTCGGGGGTGTCGCCGGCGACGATCTTCACCACCCGGGCGAGGCTGTGCTCCCGGTCGCCCGGGTTGATCCGCTCGGGCGAGTAGCCGACGAAGAAATCCGTCTTCCAGCGCAGGCCCGAGGCGCGCTCCAGGACCGGGATGCAGACCTCCTCGGTGGCCCCGGGATAGACCGTGGATTCGAACACCACGGTCGCGCCCGGCCGCATGTGCCGGCCGACGAGGTCCGAGGCCCGGATCAGCAGGTCGAAATCGGGGCACTGGGCCGCGTCCACCGGGGTCGGGACCGTGACGACGATCACGTCCGCCGCGCCCAGCGCGGTCGGGTCGTCGGTGATCGCGAGGTGCGCGGCGGCCCGGAACGCCTCCGCGTCGATCTCCCCGGCCGGGTCGTGCCCGGCCCGGTAGGCCGCCACCTTGTCGGCGGCGCGCTCGTAGCCGATCGTGGCCCGCCCCCGGCCGAACGCCAGGGCGAGCGGGAGCCCGACATAGCCCAGGCCGACGATCGCCACGCTGTCCGCCGAGCGGTCCGCCGGGCCTTCCCCTGAGCCGTCTGCCGCTCCGTCAGCCACGCCGGATCCCTCTGCGGGCTCGGAGGGCGCCGATGACGATCCGGCCGCCGGGCGCGTATAGGGGCGGTCCGCGCCGGCGTCGACTCGCCTCGGCCCGCGCGGTGCGCGGCCCCGGACCGCTTACGGGGCGAGACCATGGGGCGTGACGATGCCTGATCTCCGCTGGACCGAGGGGCCGGTCCACTGCACCGACCTCGTCGACGGGACCGGAAAGGTCTTCGGCTACGTCGGTCCCTGCGCCGCGGGCACCCGCGGCTACGTCGTCCAGTCCGGGTCGGAATGGCCGCCGCGCCCCGCCGCCTTCGCCGATCACCCCGCGGCCGCGGCGGCCCGCGCCTGGGTCGAGGCCGCCGTGTCCGCGCGCGCCTTCCGGCCCGTCCGCATCCTCCGGGAGGACGTTGCTCGGGAGGACGGCGCGCCGGAGGCCTGATCGCCCGGCGTGGTTCAGGAACTCGTCAGGTTCGCTCGGCTTTGGTGTGGCGTGGAGTGGAGTGGAGGCGCCCGATGGCCGAAATCTGCATCACGGAAGACCAGAACGGACGGTGGACCGTCTACACCGCCGGACTGGTGGTGACGGACCTGACGCGCGAGGCCGCCGAGGCCTTCGCGGCGAGCTACCGCCGCGTCACGGCCGGCTGAGCGGCGGGCCCTCCGACACCCCGGAGCCCGAACGCGCGGCCCCCGGGAGCGCCGGCGCGCTCGGGCTCCGGGGCGCGTCGTGCTATGAGGCCCGCCGAGCCCCGATCGCCCTGTCGCGGGCAATGAGGTCGATCACCATGCGCCTGTTCCTGCTCGCCGCCGCCCTGCTGGCGCTGCCCGCCCCCGCCTCGGCGCTCTGCCGCTGCACGTGCATCCGGGGCGAGATGAAGGCGATCTGCCAGGAAACCGACCTCACGGTGCCGATCTGCCAGGGTCTCTGCGAGACCACGATCCGGCAGGAGCGGGTCATCATCCCGCTGGCCGGCGGCCGGCAGGCCTTCGAGCCGGCCCAGTCGACCAACCCCGCGCCGGGCGGCCTCGTGTCCCCCGATCTCAGCCTGGACACCAACCCGAACGGCACCCAGCTGGGCACGCCGAGCCAGCTCTCCGGCAGTGTCGGGTCGAGCCTCTCCTCCGGCAGCGGCCGCTGAGCCACGAAAAAGCCCCGCGCGGCGGGTGCCGGCGGGGCTGAAGGTTGAGGACGCCCGGTGCGTTACGCCGAGCGACTGCGCCTAGAGTAACACCATTCTGCGGGATGGGAAGCTCCGGCGAAGAAAAATCAAGACTCTTTTCGGTCGATCGCCCTCGGGTAAACGGAAAAGTCCCCGCTCGGCTGGGCCGGGCGGGGTCTATCGCGGCGGGTGCGCGGCGGGAGGCCGCGCGTATCCTTGGTCCGGGACCTGTCCGACTTAGGACTGGGTCTTCAGGTAGGCGATGAGGTCGTTGATCTTCTTGTCGTCCGCGATGCCCTGGAAGATCATCTTGTTGCCGGGCACCTTCGCCTTCGGGTTCTTCAGCCACTCGTGCAGGTTGGCCTCGTCCCAGGTGATGCCCGAGTTCTTCAGGGCGGCCGAGTAGTTGTAGCCCTCGTAGGTGCCCGCCTTGCGGCCGACGACGCCCTTCAGATCGGGGCCCACGCCGTTCTTCTGGAAGTTGTGGCACGCCTTGCAGGGGGCGAACGCCTTCTCGCCGGCGGCGGCGTCACCGGCCTCCTGGGCCTGCGCGGCGAAAGGCAGGACGACGGCGAGAACTGCGCCGATTGCGAGCATACGCATGTATAAACCCCAATCCAGAAGATAAGCTTCGCGGTTTTGGCAGAAAAAACGCGCGATGCAAGCGAAAAAATCTGAGCCTGAGCGCAGATTATATTGCGCGCTGTCTCACATCATCTCGAAAACCGTGCCGGCCGCGGTGCAGCCCTTCGGGTCCGGTCGCCGCCCGTTGGCGGTCCGCCGCCCGCGCACGGCCCGTCGCGCCCGCAGAGGGACACGGACGGGGACGGCGAACCTGAGAACTCTTCCAAGTTTGGCATGTCGGGATGTTGACGTGCGCCGAGGCACGATAATCCGCCCCGCGCCGGAAAATCCGTCTCGCCCGGGGAGCCGAGGACGGCGCGCACGAGAAAGGGCCCGCCGCGGCGAGCCCTGCCGAGTCCCTGGACGGGCGCGCGACGCTAGGCGGCGAGCGGCAGCCGGATCGCCGGCGGGCGGGGCTCCGGCACCGCGGTGGCCCGCGCCATCGCGGCGCCGGCATTCCACGCCGCCGGCGCCGCGACCCACGCGGCGAGGATCGTCGTCTCCAGGATGCGGGGCGCCGCCGTCAGCGGGCGGGGTATCGTCGGTCGTTGGTTGATCATGACGGCTCCGCGGCTTGCTCCGAGGGCCATGCGCCCGAATGGTTACCGCCGAGTCTCCGCCGGGACGGCGCGCGCAGATGTGATGCGCCGGCCGTCACCCGCGATGGCCCTGCGCCTTTAGAAGCCATCACATCCCGACAGCTGGTGGGATCGATGATCGAGCGGAGCCGTCAGCGCCGAGAATCCGTTCGCTTATTCAACCCAGATTGGCGAAGGGAACGGGATTCGAATACAGTTGGTCTTGCATGTAAGCTGTTGCGAGAAAATTCGATATCAGATGCCATGCACCATGTTGGACATGATGATGGACGTTGTATCGGGGTCCCGATGCTCGCCCCTGCCCGCTCGAGCGGGAGGCTTCGCCGGCCTACCGGGGCCGCTGGCATCCATCCTGATCGCAGACAGAGATCCCCGTCTCGGCTAACATCGTGCACGGCTTCTTCGGTGGCTCGCGGACCGCACCGTATCGGCCGTTCATCCACTCTTTGACGGATCGCTCCGAGCAGGCGGGCGGGAATTTCTCGGACCGAGCCCGAGACGGTGCGGTGGGCAAGGCCGAGATGGCGAGTGTCAGGACGACTTCGGTCATGGACACCGCTCCGGATTCATAGGGGGACATTGGCTCGCATAGTTGCCCGTCTCCGAACTGCGCGAGGCCGCCGCGGACACCGACCAGAAGATTGACGCCGCGGTCGAGGCGGGACTGGCCGATCTTGCAACCGAGGTTTACCCGCTCGCGAAGGGCTGGGCCCTCAACCTCGTCGAGACGCTCCGCGCGAACACGCGCGCGTCCGAAGCGCTCACCGGGGACGAGGCCGCCTGGAAACGCAACATGGTCCGGACCGAGATCCTGCTGGCGCACCCGGTGAAGGGATGAGCGCGGATGACCCCGACCGCTCTCGGACGGATGGCCGCGACCCCGGCGACCAGACCGGCTCACGGTCTGGAGGCATGCAGGCTCAACGGCTGGGCTGGGCTGGGCTGGGCTGGGCCTGTACGTCTCGGCGCTGATCGCCCTCGTACACCGGCACTCCAGGTGGTCGAGCCGATCGAGGAAGCGGGGAGCGACGATTCCAAACTTGCGCATCAACGTGCCGCGATCCAGTTCACGATGCGGCAGCCGGACAGCTTCGAGCGCTGTAAGCTATAATTGTTAGTCCACGCATAACTATCTTAATCTGTCAATATAACTCCTTGCCGATCGACGCAAACTGGGCACGAACTGACGAGCAACCGATTTTATACCCAGATCGTCTCCGGATTTTCGGAGAATCCAGTTGTCTATCATCCGTCGCATAACTTCGGGCGGGTATGAGGCATCGAACATACCGGCAGTCCCGTCCGCCTCATAGCGGGCTGCAAGCCATGAACCGGCTGGCGGTGCGATACGCTTCCAGATCCCCAAACGATCTACGATGTTATTCCAGAGATGCACAGAGAAACTCTCTTTACATCTCGACTCACACCAATCGCGCTCCGAAGGGAGGAAGACGCGCCAAAAGTCGTTATGACTGATCGGGAAAAAGTCATTCGGTGGGTGCGCCACTCTTCGAATTGATTGTTCACCGAATATCTCAGTAAGGAGTCTCGGTCCCGTTTCTCCCCATATAAGATCTCGATCTTTCGCCTTATCTACTTTATTCAAAATCAGATCTAATTTTTCGCCAGGGTTCAGGCGCATTATCGCACCGCATATGCTGGTAGGACTTTCCATCGCGATGATTTCTGTCGCAACTTCGAAATCCAACGGCCGCAGCATCAGCATATCGGCGTCAATCCAGATATGAGACGTTCGATCGAACAAATTATACCGGAAAAAATCTGAAAAGTGACTCAGATTTGGCCTGCCATCGTAGATGAATCGCTGCACCATGTCCTGAGGAGCGATTTCGGAAGCGTCTCCAGTTTTCAGTTCACCCGGCAATGTCCCCAAGTTGTGGTATGAATAAACGGTCACAGAGTATCCTCGGCGGACAACTGAACAGAGGCAGGCCTGCTCGAACGCAGATAGTGGTGATCCATGCCAGAAAGTCGCGAATGTGATCAACTTTCGCCTCCATCTCAAATCTATAAGCCATTACTATAAAAACCTAACGACCGATCATGTCGTTTGCTCGCATTAACCCAATTAACAACAACGTTCCGCACATAAGGGCATGTAATCGATGTGAAGTCAAGCATTGTATCTGGCACAAAAGTCATAAATAGCAATATTCATTGGAAGTAATTAGCCTTAGAAATATATTGAAGTTTTTCAATGCAACTATTTCGGAACCCGAGTGAAGTCGGATAATCCCAAGCTGCGATAAAGGGGCGATGAATTTGAAGGCAGGAAGGATCGATGTTTTCTTTGATATTCGTGAAAATGCGTTCTACGAATTCAGCTCCGTGATTGCGGCGATCGAATACTTCGACTCACGCTGCGCGCCGAATGGGGCGGCTCCATCCAATTCAAGCCCAGCTGAGGCGCTCAGCCCGGCGGCACCCGCGCCGCGTCACAGAGTGTCCGCACGCCGAGGGCGGGGCAGCGTCCCTGTTGTCCTCTCCCCGTAAGGTGGCCCGGCGCCTGATGCGCCGGCTCCACAGCTACGCGCGGCGCTTAGGCCTCGACGACGCCGTTGCCGTGAAATCTTCGAGCGCGTCGTCACCGATATGCCGAACGCCGACGACATTCATCTCCTGCAGCGGCGCGCAAGATCTCGGTAGAGCGGGTTGGATAAGCTTCAGAGAGGTGAGACGAATCGGATAATTCCGCCGCCGGATGGGTACTGGGCAGGTGGCGCAGGCATATCGCGTCAACGCGGTGAGGTCGATGTATCGGGACTGTTGCTATGTCGGACAGGCAGCAGAAAGGGCGTCGTCCCCGTGCGGTACTAGCTCAAGACCGCCGAGCAAGATCACGACCTGGATTCGCTGTTCATCCGGCGGTCCGAGTTCCTATGGCACATCTGGTGAAGCCTCAATGATACGCGGACCGCGGAGGCTGACGAGCGGGAACTGCGGCGATGCTACCATATTCGGCTGTCGGCCGGAGTATATAAAGTAATCGCGCTTCACAAAGGTGTTAAAATATGCATATCGTTACAATCTGACGCGCAGGAACTTGATCCATCGATATCGGAGGCGCTCAAGCATGTCTATGACTGCGATCGGGAACAGCTATGGGACCGATAAGGCTACGACGAAGGGGAACATGCATGCTTACACATGCCTGTACGATGTACTCTTCGGACAGTTGCGCGGCAAAGCCATTAACCTGATGGAGATCGGCCTCAATATGGGCGGCCCGGAACTGGGAGGCAGTGCGAGCCGAAAGGTTCAGGACGTTCCTTCAGTTAGAATGTGGCGGGAGTTTTTCCCTCGTTCCCACGTGTTCGGCGTCGATATTTCCGATTTTTCAGCCTATCAGAATGACCATTTCACATTTTTCAGAGCCGATTGCGGGAATATCGTAGATCTGAGAAGAGTCGTTTCAGGTGCTCCTCAGTGCGATATTATAATCGATGACGGATCGCACGCATCGTATCATCAGCAGATTACATTCCTTGAGTTGTTCAAAATTTTGAAGAGCGGAGGGATCTATATCATAGAGGATCTGGATTGGCAGCCTACCGAGTACGAGGCCGAACTTCCCAGAGTGCCGAAGACACGCGATCTCCTCTCTGGCTTCATCAGAACAGGCTCGTTCAACGACACCGGAACCATACCGGAAAGCCATTGGTCTGGCCTCAGAAACGAGATCGAGAATGTGATGCTCGTCGAAGCAGCGAAGCTGAACGAGATGGGTGGTATATATAACCGATTGAACTCAATCAGTGCGGAGTACTACGATCGAGATACACATCCCGCGATGTTCTCTGCGCGACATATGAAGCAATCGGCTCTGCGGGGGATCGATTTTCTTCGATCCTTGGCAGGAAACGCTTTGTCTGCGCGCAACACCGTGAAAGTGGCAATTATCCAAAAGCGACATACGGCGATCTAGAGAGCTATCCGTTTGCGCTGTTCCACTATCTGCGGCAGCGAGGACGGCACGGTGCTCACATGGCTCGAGCAGTCCAGCAGGTGGCGTCGCAGCGAATCGGCGGCCAGGGCTTAGACCAGTCCATCCTTCGGCGGGGCTGCCAGCGTCTTCCCGGCTCGGGTTCACCAACTTCGAGAAGGCTAAGGCCGCGGCCGACGCTCGCGCCTCGGACACGAAGGTCCGGTCGGATCCCATCACCGTCAGATGCTCCGCATCGAGCAGCACGCAGGTCCACAGGTGGCGACCGGCGGATCGGATCTCGAAGTGCGCGACTGGCTCGGTGTGCGAGTGGACATACCAACATCCTGCGCCCGAGAAGGCCTGAAGCCTCGACGGCTTGGCTGACGCAACATCCTGCGCCGGCTCATATCGGATTTGCCCCGACATCCTCGAACATCACACCCCGGGTCAGCTGCGCCTCTTGGCCGCGAACTCCCAGACCGGCCGGCCGCAGGTCTGCCCGGGCATCGTCCAGTAGTCGGAGAACCGGTCGAACAGGATCCGCTCGGCCCCGCCCCGATCTGCTCACGGGGCGGGGGAGCGCCTGATCTCACCAGCAAGTGAGCCGAGCCGATACGCAACTCGGCTCGGCATCAGGATGGCCGCCGGCGGTTCCGAGCGGTGCGGATGCCGGCAGGCGAGCCATCCCGAGCTGGGATTTCAGGCACTGAAATGCGCCGAGCGAAGGCGCGGCGTTGTTGATCACCGAGGCGGGGTGGGAGCATCTGGCCGAGATTGACGCGAGCGAGCCAGGCGCCCCTGCGAAGCTTGGCAGCGAGGCTGAGGGCAAAAAGAAGCCCCCACGGCGGCAGCCGGCGGGCTCGAGGCATCGGATAACGGGTCGCCGCCCAATCAGTACGGTTGCGGACCTATCGTTGCCGAATGATACCGAAAGGCGACATCCGTTCAGACGCAGTCCCGGGCAAGACTCGACGCGACGACTCACTTCAGGTGGCAATCGTCTAGATTGATTAGACGGCAGCCGTAGAGTGTTGCATGCCTCCTTTCGGCCTGACCCTTCCTCTCCGGATTATCACGGAGACAGAGGATCTTAGGGTTATGGATGCCGCCGACAGGATCGTCGCAAAGATCCCGATCTGCGAGGACAGAAGTCGCCGTGCGGTTATGAAACGGCTGTCGCCAGCGGGCGGGGCCGAGGCTGCCAAGGTCATCCGGCAAGCGCTGACCGATACGACGGCCGCGTGCCGGGACTGGTGAGCGGGCACGAGAGAGCCGCCGCGGCTGGGGCCGGGCGGTTTGAGGTGGTCGTCACGGACCATGGTTAGACCCGCGACAGGGCCGGCGGTTCCGATCAGCCGGGCGGCGCGGGCGGATCCTCCGGGGCGGTCCGGTTTGACCTTGCCCCCTGTTCGCCCCCGTTCATAACCAGAGTCCGCTCCGGTTCTGGTCCTGTTTGGACCTGGTTGCAAACGCGTTCGGGGTGAGCCCGCCGAGGCTCGTATGGGGGCGGCAGGTGTCGTAATCGACCCGCCACGCTTCAAGGATGGTCCGGGCCGCCGGCAGGCTCCGGAAGAGATGCTCGTTGAGGCACGCGTCGCGCAAGCGTCCGTTCAAGCTTTCAACGAAGCCGCTCTGCTGCGGCTTGCCGGGCGCGATGTAGTGCCACTCGACTGCACGCTCCTTCTGCCAGCGCAGGATGGCATGCGAGGTCAACGCGGTGCCGCTGTCCGAGACGATCATCAGCGGCTTGACCCGGCCCGCGATGATCCGGTCGACTTCGCGTGCGGCGCGCTGGCCGGATAGCGACGTGTCGACCGCCAGCGCCAGGCACTCCCGCGTGCAGTCGTCGACCACGACGACGATGCGGAAGCGGCGCCCATCAACGAGCGTGTCGGAGACGAAGTCGAGGCTCCTGCGCTGGTTCGGCTCTTGCGGCACGGCGACCGGTGCCCGCGTGCCGAGGGCTCGTTTGCGCCCACCCCGCCTGCGCACCGACAGCCGCTCCTCCCGATAGAGGCGGAACAGCTTCTTGTGTTCAGCGTGAGACCCTCCCGCCGCAACAGGATGAGCAGGCGTCGGTACGAAACCCATCCTCGCCCTGGTCAGCGGCGCCAACCGCGGCATCGGGCCCGCCATCGCCACGGGCCTCGCCCGTCCGGGCACGCAGGTGCTGCTCGGATGCCGCGACCTCGGCAAGGGCGAGGCCGCCTGCAACGCCCTGCGGGCGGAGGGGCTGCCGGTTCGCCCGGTCGAGCTGGACACCACCTCGGCGGCAAGCGTGACGCGTCTCGCCGAGATGATCCAGCAGGGCTACGGCCATCTCGACGCCTTGGTGAACAATGCCGGCATCGGCGTGGATCACGACCCGATGCTCACCGCCGCGGACAGCCTGCGGCGGACCATGTCGGTCAACGTCCTCCGGCCGCTCCTGCTAACCGGCGCGATGGTGCCCCTGCTCAAGCGTCGGGGCGCGGCCGCATCGTCAACGTCTCGTCCGAGTTGGCGTCGTTCGGTCTGCGGTCAGACCCGAACTGGGCATTCGCCGGTTTCGCGATGCCGATCTATCAGGCGTCGAAGGCCGCCCTAAACTCCCTGACCTTGAGCTACGCGGTGCAGCTTCGGGACAAGGGGATCAAGGTCAACTCGATCTGCCCCGGCTACACGGCCACAGAAGCGACGAACTACGCCAGCACCCGCACGCCCGATCAGGCGGCAGTGGTCGCGATCCAGTACGCGCTGCTCGGCGAGGACAGCCCGACCGGCAGCTTCGCGAACGACCAGGGCGCATTGCCTTGGTGAGCACCGCAGGCCTTCAGCAAAGACGCTTACACATGGCGATGCGAGGGTCTCGACACCATTGAAGCGGGCAAGAAGGTGTTGTCCGCTCTGACGCCTCGCCGCCTGAGAGCGGACTGACGATAAATCACCCGGAGCGGCCTGCCCGATAACGACCTATGTCAGTCGCCCGCACCACCGCGGGCGCTTCCCGGAAGCGGACATTCGTCTCCGTCCGGCAGCCTCGGATCGGCGTGATAGGCGCGGGATGTGGGCCTCAGTATTTCAAGCCTGTATCGCACAGCACGGTCACGGCGATTGCGTCGGCTGGAAGGCGTCCAGACGACAACACCATCGCGGCCGCCGGCAACATGGACCGGTTGCAGGCCGCAGGCCGACAATATCCGGCAGCTCGACGCGACCACCGATCTCCCGGCGCGCACGGCGCTCCAGACCCGGCTCGCCCAGGGCGAGGCGGCGCTCGCCGAGAAGCGCGTCGCGCTCACCCGATCCGAGGCCGGCCTCCAGCCCGCCGAGATGGAGACCGGCTCGCGCGAGCGGCAGCGCATCCTCAACGACGCCCTGACCGCCGAGCAGGGGCTGCACGAATCCCGCTGCGCTCGCCCGGCGCAGCTCCCGGCCCGCCGCGTCGTGATCCAGCGTCAGCGCGCCGTGCCCGGCGATCTCCAGCCCCGTCAGCGCCCCCGGCGGGTCGTACCGGCTCTCCACCCGGCCGCCGAGCCCCACCCGCTCCACGCGGTTGCCGCAGCAATCGTACCGGCTCTCGACCCGACGCCCGTCCACCGTCTCGGCCACCACCCGGCCGAGAGTGTCCCATTCCAGCAGTACCTCCGACCCGCCCCCGCGCGCCGCAACCAGCTGCCCGGCCCCGTCATAGGCGAAAGTCGTCACCTGCGGCTCGGCCGCCCCTGGCACCGTCACGGTCTCACCCGTCAGCAGCCCCGAGGCGTCGTGCGCGTAGAGCGTGCGCGTGCCGTCCGCCGCGAGCTTCTCGGTCAGCCGCCCGGCCCGGTCGTACGCGTAGCGCGTGCGCAGGCCGTCGACGTCGGTCTCGGCCACCACCCGCCCGGCCGCGTCGCGCTCGAACGTCCAGGCGCCCGAGCTGGTTCTCCACCCGCTCCAGCCGGCCCAGCCCGTCATGGCTGAAGCGCAGGCGCCCGCCCTTCGGGTCCTCGATCTCGGCGAGCAGTCCGTAGGCGCCGGTGCGCTCGACCGTCCGGCGCCCCTCGCCGTCGACCCGCTCCACCCGCGTCCCGGACCGGTCCCGGGTCAGGCGGCTGACCACCCCGTCCGGCCGCGTTGCGCGGCTCGGCTGCCAGAACCCGGCCGTGCCCGCCTCGTAGGCGAAGCGCGTCACCCCGCCCAGCGGATCCTCCACCGCCACCACCCGCCCGAAGGCGTCCCGGGCGAACCGGGTCAGCCCGCCCCGGAAGTCGCGGATCCCCGACAGCCGCCCGTGCGCGTCGTAGGCCCGCCGCTCGATCAGCCCGTCGTGGCGCATCAGCGCCACCGGCCGCTCGGCGGCGTCCAGGGTGATGTCGGTGCGGTGGCACAGCGGGTCGGTCACCGAGACGAGGTTGCCGCGTTCGTCGGTGCCGTAGACCCACGACCGCCCGAGCGGGTCGAGCACGTGCTGCAGGTTGCCATCCGCGTCGTGGTCGGTGCGGGTCTCCCGCCCCTCCGGGTCGGTCACCGAAGCCACCCGGCCGTAGGCGTCGGAGCGGTATGCGGTGCGGCCGCCCTCGGCGTCGACCTCGGCCGGCTTCTCGCCGGCCGCGATCCAGATCTGCTCGCTGCGATTGCCGTCGGCATCCTCCTCGGCGATGACCAGCCCGCCGGGCCCGTAATGGTACCAGCGCCGCTGGAAACGTTGTCGGCCGCGTTCACCAGGCCGGCCCAACCCGTGACCTACATGGCGACTCCGACCGGTATACCGGCGACCGTTCCCTCCGCAGCCGCTCCGCCCAAGATCAAGCCAGCTGAACCCAGTCCCTCCGCGACGCCGCCGGCGGCCTAATCGGGCCGATCGTCCTCGCATGCTCGGCCACCCACTCGCCGACCGCGTCCCAACCCTTCCGCAACCAGCTACGATCATCCTCGGGATTTTGGCTCTGGGCAGAACCACCCTGGGGGGGCACGGCTGAACGGCCGCGGCTCAGCACGATATCGCCGTCGGTATTGCCGCCGCTTGAGGAACGCGGGCTAATTTTTACAGGACGCATTCACTGGCACGCTCGACGCGATCGGCTAGAGCCGTGCCCGCTCAGGTAGCAACGGCCAAGTCGGTATCGTAACCGGCGGCAGCGATGCAGTTGCGGCATTCGTCGGCTGTGAAGCGAGCGAAGGCCTGCCGGATGGTGTGCCATAGGTCTGGGACAGTGCGGGCCGCCGCGATTCGGAGCAGGCCCTTCAACTTGGCGAAGATCTGCTCGATTGGATTAAAATCCGGGCTGTAGGGCCGAAGGTAGAGCAAACTCGCACCGGCAGCCTCGATGGCCTCGCGCACACCCGTCACCTTGTGGGCCTGCAGGTTGTCGAGGATGACGGTATCGCCGGGCCTGAGCACGGGCACGAGCGTGTCGGTGACGTAGGTCCGGAAGCGTGCGCCGTTGGTGGCGCCGTCGAACAGGGTGGTGGCACACAGCCCATCGCTGCGCAGGGCGGCGGTGATGGTGGTGGTCTTGTAGTGTCCGTGCGGGACGGCGAGGCGACAGCGCTCACCGCGCGGGGCTCGACCGTAGCGGCGCGCCATGTTGGTGGCCGCAGCCGTCTCGTCGAGGAAGACCAGCCTGTCGGGATCGAGGGCGTCCTGGTTCTCGAACCAAGCCTCGCGAGCGGCCCTTACGTCCTCGCGCGCCTGCTCGGCAGCGTGGATCGCCCCTTTTTACGGGTGATGCCGTGCCGGGCGAAGAAGCGGGACAAGCTGCTCGTGCTGGTCTGCACGCCGCGCTCGGCCAAGGCGTCGCGCAACTCGTGCAGGAAGATCGCCGACTGCGCCTCGTAGGTCGTCAGGATCAGTTCGGCCTGCGCCTCGATCTGGTGCGAGGCATGATCGCCACCCGACGGCTTGGGCGTGAGCTGCCCATCCTGGCGGAACTGTTCCGACCAGCGACTGGCACTGGACACGCTGACACCGAACCGGGTTGCCGCCTGATGACAGGAGGCCCCCTCCGAAATGGCGGAGACGACACGCTGGCGTAGATCGACGGACAACGGTGAAGGCATCGGCATGCTCCTTCACCCCTCAACGTCTCAGAGCCCGAGCCGTCCCAACACGCTCGGGCGCAGCTCTAAGATGATCCCTTGGCCGCTGGCCTTCCACGCGCCAAAAGGCCAGCGGCCATCGTAAGATTGGCTCATGACGCCGGAGCGATTCGACAGCTGTCTCTAACATGGAACATATTGACGGAGCCAATTATTGGCAAAAATCGTTGATGAATTCCTCGTTCAACTGTTAGTAATTGCTAACTCATTTCATCAGCATCTACACGAAGAACGCGATCGGTTGTAACGCCGATACCATTCTTTATGATCGCAAAAGATGGGTTGGTGTCATTTGAAAAAAATAACTTCAAAAAGAAAGTACAGTCACCGTCTATACCGAGCCCGTCATAGGCGGAAAACGTCAGATTGTAGTTATCTCTATCGATGTGGACCTTGCGTGTTTCGGAAACCGTCCCGACGTCTATAAAATCTCCGCGGACCTCAAATGGGATCTGCACGGCCCATAGGCATAGATCGTCGAGTACAAATTTTTCGTTGCTGTAGATCTGTATCCGGCATACACCGTCGTGATCTGGGACTCCGAAAGACACGTCACCGGGGGAAAATAAAAATCCCTGAGCTACGTGGTCGTCAGTCCATTCATATGCCTTCGGAGGACGTTCAAAGACGACAACTTGTGCATGTGTTACAGTTACATTAAATTCTGTGATCAGCATATTTACGGCCCCGTGGTTATCGTTACCTTACAGCCCTCATCGGCACGAGTTGGTGTATTCATTTGTGCTTTAAGCTGCTGCCCAGCGCTTCGATTGTCCGATAACGGAACATACTTGACACTCGCGTTGGTGCTCTCGACAAATGTCGCAGGCGGATACTCGTCCCGATCATATAATGAGATGGGCGGCAAGCCTGATCTTCTCATATTTGCCGCTCGCCTCTGGTTCGTGCCCGGCCTATCAAGCGTCAACTCTCTAGGCTGTCCCGAAGCTTGAGCAACCTCAATATGCTTGGCCGCCAGCGGTGAACGTGATCGCGAGATTACAACGGTTCTTCTGCAATTATTTCTTTTTGAGCTGCGTGTGATTCGAATGGTCTGCAATGCGCCTGCTGTCGCCAAGCCGGCAGCAATCGCAGCCTCCAGCCTTTTCTTCGCATCTGGATCGCCTTGTCCAGCCGCTCCTACAGTTCCGGGATGCGTGCGTTCCATCTTGGCAACTGACCGCGCCACACTCTCGTTGCGTGGGCCAGACCATGGAACATCCCAATAGCTCATCGGAGCCATATTCTTTGCCCACACGTATGCGCGCGCGGCAAGGACATCATTTGTGTTCTGTAGATTTAGATCGAGTTGCTGAGCAGCATTCTGGATAGCCCTGTCTTCGCGAAGAACGTCGAGTTCGTGCAGAGCTATTCCCCCGACTACCGCGCCTGCTGCAAGGCCGGGCTTCGGTATGGAAATCGCCTCGCCGCCGATGGGAACAGCATCGGTCATCGTGCCAGCACCCGCTTGCGCAAGCCTTAGCGTTGGTGCGACCTTCACTCGCCTCAGCGCCGGATAGCTGTTGATGTCCCTTAGGTGAGTGAGCTTTCCGAAAGTATTTCTGTTATTCATCCACAGTTCGTCACTGTGGCTCACCACGCCCTTGTCTTCGATCCTTGCCGTCGAGGAGTATGTCTTTGGCTCACACGTCCCACCGTGTGTGCCCGATAGAACCCCGCCGCCAGTCCCCGCTTCGTCACCATAGCAAGCCTTGATCAGCGAACTGCTCACGTATGAGGGTTCGTCGTTCTGCCGGACGCTCGCGACCGTGCAGGCGCCCTCGATCTGTCCCTGAGTATGGATCCGGTACGGCACGATCGCCTGAGGCGAGCGGCACCAATCCATCGCGGTCGACACCACGATCCCGTCGCGCGTGGTGCGTGCGCCCTCCCGCGGCAGGCTCATACGGCCTCTCCCCCATCCCGCAGCCCGTGCTCGCCCGAGATCGGCAGGCCCGCCGCCTGCCCGGCCGGCACCGCCTCCAGTCCCGCGCCCAGATACGCCGGGCACCGCGCGATCCAGCCCCGCCAGGTCAGGTCCACCGACCAGGGCGGCGCCTCCGCCCGCAGATCGAGGTGCAGCCCGTCCAGCGTCAGCGCCGCGCGCGCCTCCCGGCCGTCGTTCCAGCTGTGCCGCACCACCGGCACGAACGCCGGCAGCTGGAAGCCGAGCGGCCCGGTCGGCAGCAGCCCGTCCAGGCTCACGCGCGTGCCAGCGGCGAGGCGGCGGACCACGAGCCGCGGCGGCGCCACCTGGAAGAAGCGGTAGTCGAAGTCCGCCGGCATCTGCGGGCAGCGCCCGCGCGCCCACGCCTCGTCCCGGGTGCCGCAGCGCCGCTCCCGCCACGCCCAGAACGGCGGCACCGGGCCGAAGCCTGCCGGTTCCGGCACCGCGAACGCGTCGGTCACCGGCGCGTCCACCGCCTCGATCTGCGGTGCCCGCAGCGCCCGGCCCGCCGGGCTCCAGTCCCGGTGCAGCAGTCCCGGGCCGATCGGGTTGTACGGGCTGCCCCCGCCCTCCGGATCGCCGACGAACCGGCCGCCGGCCGCCAAGCGGTAATCCAGCGGCACCCGCGCGGCCGGCTCGGCCGGGCCGAGCCGCCACGACGACCCGTCCAGCTCCCAGAGCCGCGGCCCGTGCACGCGCAGATCCGTGCGGGCGTTCCCCAGGCCGAGCGACACCTCCCAGGAGGCCGCCGGCCTGCCGCCCGGCGCGTGGGCGCTGCCCAGCACGGTCACGTCCGCGTACGGCCGGTAGCCGACGAGGTCGTTCGCCCGCAGCAGCGGCGTGCGGTGCGGGTCGCCCGCGTAGACGTCGCTCAGCGCGATCGCCTGCCGCTCGGACAGGCGCAGCGCCCCCGACTCGGTCAGCGCGTAGCTCGCCCGCACCGCGACCACCGCCATGACCGCCCCGTCCCGGTGCAGGTCGTCGAAGCCGATCGCCGCCAGCGGCGTGTCGTTGCGCAGCAGCATCGCCCGCCCCTCAGCGCGAGGGGTTCAGGTCGATCACCTTGCCCCAGTGCTTCACCTGCTCGGAGAAGTCGGTGGTCAGGGTCGTGCCGGTGAGCGTGACGTGCCCGTCCTTGTCCAGGGTCAGCGTCGCCTTGCCGACCGTGAGCTGGAACGTCTCGCCGACGTTGATCAGCATCTCCTTGCCGACGTTGATCACGTGCTGCTCGCCGACCGTGACCTGCGCGTCCTTGCCCACCGTCACGGTCTGGTCGACCCCGACGACGGTGTTCTTCATCACCCCGACCTCCTCCGAGGAGGTCAGGCCGACCGTGCGGTTCATGTTCAGGCCGACCGCGAGCTGCTTGTTCTGCGCGATCGTCTCGACGTGGTTGCCGCCGACATCGATCGCCTTGTCGTGGCCGATGCTCTCCGACTGGTCGTGGTCCACCCGCTTGTGCCGGTCGTGGCGCACCTTCACCCGCATGTCCCTCTGCGCGTGGACGAACACCTCCTCGCGGCCCTGCTCGTCCTCGAACCGCAGCTCGTTGAACCCCTCGCCCTTGTGCGTCTTCGACCGGATCGTCATCCGCGTCTTGTTGGCCGGCAGCGGGTACGGCACCGGCTCGCGCGCGTTGTAGGCCCGGCCCGTGATGATCGGCTGGTCGGGATCGCCCTCCAGGAAGTCCACGATCACGTGCTGGCCCACCCGCGGCAGCGCCATCTGGCCCCAGCTCGCCCCCGCCCAGCCCTGGCTCACCCGGATCCAGCACGAGGCCGTGTCGTCCGCCCGCCCCGACCGGTCCCAGGGAAAGCGCACCTTCACCCGGCCGAACGCGTCGCAGTGGATCTCCTCGCCCGCCGGACCGGTCACGATCGCCATCTGCGGGCCCTCGACCCGCGGCTTGGCGGGCGCGTCAGGCCGGTACGGCGTGTCGTGCCGGATCACCCGGAACGACGTGGTCAGGTACGCGCCGCCGTCGCCGGCATCGCCCTCCGCGGCCCCCGGCTGGCTGCCGGCGTGGCTCGCCGCCGCCACCAGGAACCGCCGGTTCAGCGCCGGGTCGGGATGCCCGGTCAGCGCGACCCGGTGCCCCGGCAGCAGCCGCGCGCACCGCCCCGCGCCCTCGCCGTGGCTCGCCTCAGCCCGGAACCCCTCCAGCCGGTAGCGCGTGAACGCCCGGCCGACCGCGTCCGCCTTGTAACGCCCGGGGTAGTCGTACATCTCCAGCTTGCGCGTCAGGCCGTTGAGCGCGCTCGCCTGCGCCCGCGCCTCGAAGTCGTGCACGGGGTTGCGGAAGAAGTGGTCGCGCTGCACCACGTCGGAGGGCGCCACCACCTCCCGCCACGTGAACCGGCCGACATGCGGGCCCTTCACCGTGCCGCCGGGCTCGGCGTTGTACTCGATCGCCTCCGCGCCTGGCGCGTCGGGCGCGAGCTTGGTGGCGTCGGTGAGCACCAGGGTGTGGCCGCCCTCCGCGTGCTCGAAGTGGTAGGCGATGCCCTCCTCGGCCAGCAGCCGCTCGATGAAGGCGAGGTGGGTCTCCCGGTACTGCACGCAGTACTCGCGCGCGGGGTGCGGCTCGGTCAGCGCGAAGCGGTAGGCGGTGACGCCGGTCTCCTCGAGCACCGCCTCGACGATCTCGGGCACGCGCTTCGCCTGGAAGATCCGGCAATCGGCGGCAAAGCGCAGGCGGTGCAGCGCCGGCATGAGCAGGACGGAGTAGCGCGTGTGGTGCGCGCCGGTGTCGCCGCGCTCGGCCAGGGCGAGCACGCCGTGGACGTGGCGGGGCGGGCCGTAGCGGTCGAGCACGGTGAGCCGCGCCGGCTTGTCGAGGAGCGCGGTCAGGTCCAGCCCCGGGTCGGGCGAGGCCAGGGCGATCTCGGCCTGGAACAGGCTCGAGATCGCCTCCTCCAGGCGGAAGCCCGTGACCGCGAGATCGGCGTCCGGCAGGCCGTCGGCGGTGAACGCGAGGGTGAAGTCGCGCTCGACCGCGCTCAGCGGCTGGGTGATCTCGGCGGGCAGGGCGATCATCGGGGAGCCTCGAGGGTGGCGGTCCCGGCCGGCGAGGGCTGGTTCAGGGGGTGCAGCCGGGGACGTGGAGGACGAAGCGCTGCAGCCAGAAGGCGGCGAGCCCCGCGCCCAGGATCGGGCCGAGCCGGGAGTGCGGGCGATTGGGGCCGACCGGGCCGATCAGGCCGAGCCCCGGGCCGAGCGTGAGCAGGCCCAGGAGGATCGGCATCCCGTCCCGGCCGTCCGGCACGGCGCAGAACGCCAGGGCCGGGTGACCGGGCAGGTCGAGGATCAACCCGGTCGGGTCGGCGGAGAACACTTGGATCGCCCGGGCGGTGACCGCGGCGGTCGGCACCAGCGCGAGGTCGCGGGCGCGGTCGCGCCAGCCCGGCCACCGCCCCGGCAACCGGGCGGGGGGCCGGACCATCCGGGCCGGGATCGGCCGCGGCGGGGGATCGGCCGCGGCCGGCTCGTCCTGGGCCCCCCGCGTCCGCGCGCGCTTCGTCGCGCGGGACGCGAGGCTGGACCAGGCGGAGCTGTCCGGGCCGTCCGGCGCGTGGGCCGCCCGAGGCGCGCATCGGCTCGCCCCCGCCGCTCAGGCTGTCCGGCTCAGGCTGTCCGGCTCAGGCCTTGGGCTTGCGCCAGTCGTCGGCGCCCGACGTGCTGGCGACGGTGTGCTCCCACTCGATCCGGCGGTAGGACAGCGACACGGCGATCAGCTGGGTGAAGTCGGCGTTGCGCCCGTCCTGGCAGTGCGGCAGCTGGGCGTCGATGTCGATGATGGTCGCGTCGACCAAGCGGGTGGTGAAGAAATGCTCCTGCTTGCCGGCCGAGCTGGTGCGGAACCACTTGACCTCGACCTTGGTCAGCATCTCGCCCGAGGTGAGCGCGTTGTAGAGCAGCGGGGTCGCCTTGTTCAGCGGCGCGGTGAACTTGAACGGCAGGTGGACGCGCTGACCCGAGGGCTGGCCGGACTGGGGGTCGCGCGGGATGGTGACGCGGTGGTCGATGGCCTGGACGAGGATCTCGTTCTCGTGGCCTTCCTGCCAGATGTTGCCCACGGAGGCTTCGGTGAAGGCGCCCTGGGTGATGTTGCCCTGGGTCGAGCCCTCAATCGAGATATAGGCGGGTGTCGGCATGGTCTTCCCCGATGATCCGAGGCTGGTGCTGGTCGATCTGCAGGTTCGGACGGACTAGGTCCGATGATCTGCGATTTGTTCTGGCCTCATGGGAAGCGCATGGCAGAGTTCGTGCCAAGATTTGCCGAGGTGACGTTATTTTTTCTTTGCGAAACAAGCGCCTGATTTGTCAGAAGAATCGGTTTAACCTGATAACCGGGTGCTCGGATGCGGCAATCACCGGTTGAGAGTGTTGGCAAAAACTGGCCGAGCGCTTGGCCAGAACTGGCCGAAATTTTTAAGTGGGGTAAGCTACTGCGGTGGCAGCGAAATTCGATGCAGTTCGAATTGGTCTAGATCCATGAAAGGGCTAAGCTGTTGAGAACATACGAACCGGGCGTTTGGCCAGAAATGGCCGAACCGTTCGGGCGGTTGGTAGGATTGGTCGCCCTGCGGTCAGGTCGGCCTGCGCCGCTCAGGTTGTCAGTCGCGGGGGTGGCTACCGTGCCGGCTGCCTGCCCGGCCAGGGCCCATACCGGCCAGGACGTCCGGGACACCGCGTTCCGAAGCCGGCTTTCCGCGAATGGCCTGCGCAGCTCGCAGCATCCACTTATGGGCTCTTGTCACAGGCTGCTGAGTGGCCAGATCAAGTCGAAAGCGGGCAACTGGTCAAACCTTTCCGTCATCAGCCCTCGTCAACGCAATGCCTGATTGAGGAGTCTGATTAGACGAAACGCGGGCTTCGCGAACTGCTGATGCGCCGTTTCCTGCGCTCGCACAGCGTAGGCACCGTCGAGCATGTAAGCCGGTGCCCAGTGCTCATCCGGCGCGATGGCAGTCGGAAGCGCATAGGTCCCATTGCGGGCAGGCGCGAACGACGCCTCGCCCCAATGACGACCGGAACTGCCCCCGCTCTCGCGCTGAGGCGGGGCGAGGACTGGGTGGGCGCCGATCAAGGCTTACGCCGTCCGCCCTTGGTCGGATCATGATACGCTCACGAGCCTCCGGCGGTCGGCAAAGTGTGCGTCGTGACGAGGGCGATCCGGAGCGCCTGCCGAAAGGATGCGACGGTCAGCAATAGGCCTGGGCTCCCCTCGCCCGCCGGCCTCGACGACCCGTCAAGCGTGAAGCGGGCCATCGCGGCGTCGATCTGCGCCTCAAGCGTCAGGTTGGCGTCGACCTCGCGCTTCAGCGCGCCCGGGCTGCTCCCCGGGCGTGGCTTTCGGATCGAGCGCCATGCCTGCACGGCTATGTCCGCTTAGCTTGTCCGTCCACGTATCGGGGGGCTCCGCTGGCCCGTCCCACCGCTCGCTGGCGGGGTGACTGGTGGGGTAAGCCCCGTAGCGGCTCAAAAAATCTATCTGACTCGACAATGGCTGGCGGAGGGAGCGGGATTCGAACCCGCGATACCGTTTCCGGTATACACACTTTCCAGGCGTGCGCCTTCAACCACTCGGCCACCCCTCCGTCCGCGAACCAGGCACCCGGACGCGCAAGCGGCGCGCCGGGCGCGGCCAGGGCCGCGCGGTGCCGTGCTGTTAGCCGGGTGCGCCGTCCGGCGCAAGGCGCTGACGGCCGGGCGATGCGAAAACCGCCCGGCCGGGTCCCTCACGCCTCGGCGTCGTCGAGGTGGAAGCGGACATGCTCCACGTTCGCCCGCTCGAAGGCCTGCATCACGTGCTGGTAGGAGCGCTCCATGGCGTTGTCCTCGACCCCCGGGCTATCCTCGGGCTTCAGCACGAACATCAGGAGCGAGCGCCCGGTCACGTCGTAGCCGGAGCCGAACTTGAAGCTCTCCACGTCCTGGCTGTCGGGCAGGTTGGTGTCGAGGAGCCGCGTCCAGGCCACGCCGCCGACCGATGCCGGCAGCGTGAACGTCACGAGGTCGTGGTAGGCGTTGAACATGATCAGCAGCGTCGCGTCGCCGCCGCGGCGGTGCAGGCCGGTGGCCTGGGCGCGCCCGTCGAGCTGGACCGCGAAGGCCCGGGCCTCGCCGTCCGACCAGTTCTCGCCCGCCATCTCGCTCCCGTCCGGCCGCAGCCACGTCACGTCCTTGACGCCGAACTCCTCGTCGTACTGGCCGGTGAGGAACCGCCCGCGGCTCAGGATCGGCAGGGCGTTGCGCAGGATGATCAGGCGCTGGGTGAACTCGGCCAGATCCCGCTCCTCGTCGCCGATCGCTTCCCAGTCGAGCCACGAGACCTCGTTGTCCTGGCAGTAGGCGTTGTTGTTGCCCTTCTGGGTCCGGGCGAACTCGTCGCCGGCGAGCAGCATCGGCGTGCCGCGGGACAGGAACAGGGTCGCCAGCATGTTGCGCATCTGGCGCAGGCGCACCGCACGGATCTCGGGATCGTCCGTCGGGCCCTCCACCCCGTAATTGTACGAGAGGTTGTGCGAGTGGCCGTCGCGGTTGCCCTCGCCGTTCGCCTCGTTGTGCTTGTCGTTGTACGAGACCGTGTCGTGCAGGGTGAAGCCGTCGTGGGCGGTGAGGAAGTTCACCGAGGCCCAGGGCTTGCGCCCGCGCTTGTTGAACTTGTCGGCCGAGCCCGAGACGCGCGCCGCCAGGTCCGGCAGCAGCCCGCCGTCGCCCTTCCAGTAGGCGCGGACGTCGTCGCGGAACCGATCGTTCCACTCGGCCCAGCCAGGCGGGAAGCCGCCGACTTGGTAGCCGCCCGGGCCGCAATCCCACGGCTCGGCGATCAGCTTGACGTTGTTCAGCACCGGGTCCTGCCGGCAGGTGTCGAGGAAGCCGCCGCCCTCGTCGAAGCCGTAGGGCTCGCGGCCCAGGATCGTGGCGAGGTCGAAGCGGAACCCGTCCACCTGCATCTCCTGCGCCCAGTAGCGCAGGGAGTCGGTCACGAGCTGCAGCACCCGCGGATGCGACAGGTTGAAGGTGTTCCCGGTGCCGGTGTCGTTGATGTAGTAGCGCGGATCGTTCGGCAGCAGCCGGTAGTAGGAGGCGTTGTCGACGCCCTTGAACGACAGGGTCGGACCCTTCTCGTTGCCCTCGGCGGTGTGGTTGTAGACCACGTCGAGGATCACCTCGAGGCCGGCGCCGTGGAAGCGCGAGACCATCTCCTTGAACTCGGAGAAGGCGAAGTCCGGCACCGCCGCGTAGCGGCGCGCGGGGGTGAAGAACGAGATCGTGTTGTAGCCCCAGTAATTCACCAGGTCCTTCTGCTGCAGGTAGTCGTCCTGCACGAAGGCGTGGACCGGCAGCAGCTCCACCGAGGTGACGCCGAGGCTCTTGATGTAGTCGAGCACGTCCCGGGTGCCGAGGCCGGCATAGGTGCCGCGCAGCTTCTCCGGCACCCGCGGGTCGAGCTTGGTCATGCCCTTGACGTGGGTCTCGTAGATGATCGTCTTCTCCCACGGGACCAGCGGCTTCTGGTGCCGCCCCCAGGTGAAGGCCGGGTCGATGACGCGGGAGCGGCGCGTGTAGGGGGCGCTGTCGCGCTCGTCGAAGGTCAGGTCGTCGCCCGTCTCCATCTGGTAGCCGAACAGCGCCGGGTTCCAGGTGATCGAGCCGACGAGCCCCTTCGCGTAGGGGTCGATCAGCAGCTTGTTGGGGTTGAAGCGGTGACCGGCCTTCGGCTCGTAGGGCCCGTGGACGCGGTAGCCGTAGATCGTGCCGGGGCGCGCGTCGGGCAGGTAGCCGTGCCAGATCTCGTCCGTGTACTCGGGCAGCTCGATCCGCTCGATCTCCTGGTCGCCCTGGTCGTCGAACAGGCAGAGCTCGACCTTGGTGGCGTGGGCCGAGAACAGCGCGAAATTGACCCCGAGCCCGTCCCAGGTGGCGCCGAGGGGATAGGGGCGGCCTTCCTGGATGCGCGAGCGGGTCGCGCGGGCCTGCGATGCGGGACGACGGGAATCGGACATGGACACTCCGGAACGCGACCCGCACGGCCACGTGCCGCTGCGGGGAGCCCCTGGTGAACGTGCCGAAAACAGCGAAGCTCCCGCAGTGCCGCAAAAATCGCGGGGGGGCGTGACGACCGTCCCGCGCTCAGTTCGAGGCCGCGGCCGTGAAGCTCCGGTCCACGGCCCGCCCGACATCGAGGGGCTTCGACAGGATGCCGTACCGCGTCGCCCGGTCCGAGGCCGCCTGGACCTCCCTCACGACGTCCGCGTCGAGCGCGATCGGGCTGGTCCGCTGCGCCGTGTAGGCCGCACGCAGGACGTCCTCGGGCAGCTTGGTCAGCGCGGCCGTGTTCCGGGCGTAGGCGTCGAGGTGGTCCAGCGACCAGAGCCGCGCCCGGCTCAGGCGGCTCAGGAAGTCCTGGAGGGCCGCCCGCTTGGTGGCGATGGCGCTGTCCGTGGCGACGACGAAGGTGATGGTCGGCGTGAGGCCCGCGCCGTCCGCGATCGGCCGGGCCCTGTCCTTGAGCGTCGCGAACGCGACGTAGGGCTCCCAGACCGCCCAGGCATCCACCGAGCCGGCCATGAGCGCGACCTTGGCGTCGACCGGGTTGAGCGGCGCGAACGTGGCCTCGGACGGCGCGATCCCGGCCTTCTCCAGCGTCGCGCTGATCAGGAACTGGCCCCAGCCGCCGCGGGTGCCGGCGAGTCGCTTCCCCTTCAGGTCGGCGGCCGAGCGGATCGGAGATTCCGCGCGGACCAGGATGGCCTGCGTCCGCGGATCCGACCTGGTGCCGCCGATCGCCTTGATCGGCGCCCCGGCCGCGACGGCGGTGAGGAAGGAGAGGTCGCCGGTGTAGCCGACATCGAGGGCGCCGGCGTTGAGCGCCTCCAGGATCGGCGCGGCGGCGGGGAATTCCGACCACGCGATCCGGTAGGGCAGATCCTTCGCGTCGCCGGCGATCTCGAGGAGCGACCGGTTCCCGCCCTTCTGGTCGCCGACCCGCAGGACGACCTCCTCCGCGCGGGCGGTCACCGCGGCCAGCGTCGTCATGGCCAGCATCGTCGTGGCCAGCGACAGTGCGGCGGCGAGCAGCGCCCCGGCGAGCCGGCGGCCGCCGGGACGCGCGTGAGATCCGATGAGCATGAGGCCTGCCGCGATCCGCTGCCCGCGTTGTGCGGGACTGTTCTGTGGAGGGCCGATTTTATGCTTGCCGCCAGGGCGGTCAACGAAAAGAAAATCTGTATTGCCCGCGGTCGATGCGCGAGATGACATCCGATCGACCCGCGCGGGGAGACGAATGTCTTTCCCCGCGCGCCGCGCCGGTCAGCGGGCGGGTGGGAACGCGTCCGCCAGGTAGGCCCGCACGAAGCCCGGCATCCGCGCGGCGTCGATGTCGTCGCGGCCGCGCACCACGTGCATCCGGGCGAGTTCCGGCTCGGCCTCGGCGCCGAGATGGTCGGCGATCCGGGCCACGAGCCGCGCGGCCGGCTCGGGGAAGCGCACCGGCCGGAGGAAGGCGAGCTGGCCCTCCCCCTCCAGCAGCACCCAATCCGTTTCGGCCTCGTCCGGCAGCGCGAGGCCGGTCTCCTCGGCGAGTTCCCGGTCGGCGCTGCCGGTGAGATCGACCTGCGCGCCGCGCACGTCGTCCGGATCCGGGGTGCCGCAGGGGAAGTAGAGCTGGCCGGCATTGGCCGTGTGGGCGCCCATCTCGCCGAGCAGGACGGCGCCGTCCGCCGTCCAGGGCACGATCGCCGCGAAGGCGTTGGCGATGCGGGCCTCGGCGTGGGGCACCTCCCGGTAGTAGGTGAAGGTCGCGTAGCGCGTCGCGAACAGGTCGAGGCGGGCGACCCCGTCGGCGACGGCGTGGTCGCAGCACAGCAGGACGGTCCCGTCGAACATGCCGGGGCTGCGGCGCAGCCGGGCCTGCCAGTGGGCCGCGATGGCGGCTTCGTGCGCCCGGGCGAAGGCCCAGTCGTGGTCCACGAACCGCGCCACCACGTCCGCGACGCGGGTGATCCGGAAGCCGTCGGAGTAGCCGTCAGAAGAGCGGTCAGACATGCAGGGTGCCGTCTGACAGGATCACGGCGGCGCCGCCGATCTCGACGCCCTGCAGGGCGCCGGCCGCAACGGTGAGCTGGAGCGCGATGTCGCTCGGCCGTCCCATCGCCTCGCCCTGGCGGATCGCCACGTCGTGGGTGCCGTCGCCCAAAGCCTCGAACTGCATCAGCACCCCCGCGAAGGCGGAGGCCGCCGAGCCGGTGGCGGGATCCTCCGGGACGCCGACATTCGGCGCGAACATGCGGACGCGCCAGCGCTGGCCGGTGCCCTCGGGATCCGGAGTGTAGAGGTAGAGCCCGTCGGCCGGATCGGGCGCCTGGGCCGTCCGGGCGGCGTCGAGGGCGGCCACCGACGCCACCGGCACGCAGGTGAAGGTCGGCCCCACGCCGTGGCGGCTCGGTGCGTGCCGGCCGGTGCCGATGTCGCCGGGCTTGAGGCCCAGCAGCGGCGCCAGCGCCGCGGGATCGGGGCCGGGCCCGAGGTATTCCGGCAGGACCGGGAGCCGGAACCGGGCCCGTCCGCCGGTCCCGTCCGCCAAGGTCTCGACCACGCAGGGGACGATCCCGATCCCCTCCTCCAGGCCGAAGGCCCGGGCGTCGCCCCGGGTCGGGTCCTGCAGCGCCAGCAGCACGGCGGTGCCGACCGTCGGGTGCCCGGCGAAGGGCAGCTCCCGGGCGGGGGTGAAGATGCGCAGCGACGCCCGGTGCCGGGCCTCCCGGGGCGGGAGGACGAAGACCGTCTCCGACAGGTTGAACTCCCGCGCGATGGCCTGCATGGCGGCGGTGTCGAGCCCCTCCGCGTCGAGCCCCTCCGCGTCGAGCACCACGGCGAGGGGATTTCCGGCGAGCCTCTGCTCGGTGAACACGTCGAGGGTGACGAAGCGGCGCGCCATCGTGTCGATCCTTGCTGCTCTCTGCGGACTTGGACGGAGCGGTTTGCCGGGGGCGCCTCAGACCGCCTCGACCGGAAACCGCGCGCTTGGGTTCACGTACTCCTCCTGCGCGGCCACCGTCAGGATCTCCCGCGACCCCGCCTCGGCGGTGCGCTTGAGCAGCCCGTAGATCGAGGCGGCCGCCGCGCCGAGCGCCGCCTCGGCCGAGCCGGTCCGGGCGTAGTGCACCAGGAACAGCGCCGCGATGCAGTCGCCGGCCCCGTTCACCGCGATGGCGAGCCGCGGCGTCCGGACCCGGAACACCCGCCCCTCCGCGCCCGCGAGCAGGTCGATGCTGTCGGCCGGCGTGTCGGCGCAGAGCGCCGAGGTGACCAGGACCACCCGCGGCCCGCGCGCCTGGAGCGCCGCGATCGCGGCCCCGGCCTCCGCCAGGGTGCCGCTCGGCAGGCCGGTGAGCAGGCCGAGCTCGAACTGGTTGGGGGTGAGGATGTCGGCGGCCGGGACCGCGCGCTCGCGCAGGAACGCCTCGATGCCGGGCCGCACGTAGACGCCCTCCTCGACGTCGCCGATCACCGGGTCGCAGCAGTAGAGTGCCCGCGGGTTCGCCGCCCGCACGGCGTCCACCGCCTCCAGGATCGCGGCGCCGATCTCGGCCGAGCCCATGTAGCCCGACAGGACCGCGTCGCAGCCGCCCAGGACCCCGCGCTCGCCGATGCCGCGCACCACCTCGCGGATCATCGCCGCGTCGAAGACGGGGCCGCGCCACGCCCCGTAGCCGGTGTGGTTGGAGAACTGCACCGTGTGGACCGGCCAGACCTCGACCCCGAGCCGCTGCATCGGGAACACCGCCGAGGCGTTGCCGACATGGCCGTAGGCGACGTGGGACTGGATCGACAGGACGTTCAACGCGGGACTCGCTCGTTGTCCCGCTACGGTTAGCCGGTTCCCGCGCCGGCCGCACCCCTGTCCCTTGCCGCCCTCCCCCGCGCGCCTCAGATGGGACCGACCCTCCCCCTGCCCCCTGAGCCCCGTTCGGAGCCCCATGGACATCGAAGCCCTGCGCACCTCGACCCTCGCCTTCGTGGAGGCGCACAAGGCCTGGACGCCCCTCATCGCCGGCGGCCTCGCCTTCTGCGAATCGATCGCGATCCTGTCGCTGTTCGTCCCGGCGACCGTGATCCTGGTCGGCATCGGGGCCCTCGTCGGCGGCGCCGACATCCCGTTCTGGCCGGTGGTGATCGCCGCGGCGCTGGGGGCCGCCCTCGGCGACTGGATCTCCTACGAGGCCGGGCGCTGGTTCGGGCCGGGGGCGAAGACCAAGTGGCCGCTGCGGCGCTATCCCGAGCTCATGGCCAAGGCCGAGGCCTTCATCGGCCGCTGGGGCATCGCCGCGGTGGCTCTGGGACGCTTCTTCGGGCCGGCCCGCGCCCTGGTCCCGCTCTTCGCCGGGATCCTCGGCCTGGCGCGGCTGCCGTTCCAGCTGGCCAACGTCGCCTCCGCTCTGGTCTGGGCCTTCGTGCTGCTGGCCCCCGGGGCCGGGCTGCTGACGTGGCTCGACCGATGATCCGGCGCGGCCGCTGATGCGCTGCTTCCCGCCCGAGCGGATCGTCTGCCTCACCGAGGAGACGGTCGAGACCCTGTACCTCCTGGGCGCGGAGGACAGGATCGTCGGCGTCTCGGGCTACGCGGTGCGCCCGCCCCGGGTCCGCCGGGAGAAGCCGCGCGTCTCCGCCTTCACCAGCGCGGACATCCCGAAGATCCTGGCGCTGGCGCCGGACCTCGTCCTGGCCTTCTCGGACCTCCAGGCCGGCATCGTCGCCGACCTCGCCCGCGCGGGCGTGGCGGTCCACCTGTTCAACCAGCGCGACGTGGCGGGCTGCCTCGCGATGGTGCGCACGCTCGGCGCCCTCGTGGGCCTGCCGGAGCGGGCCGAGACCCTGGCGGCGGGCTTCGAGGCGCGGCTGGCCGCGGCCGCCGCGGAGGTGCGGGACCGGCCGCCCCCGCGCGTCTACTTCGAGGAGTGGGACGCGCCGATGATCTCCGGCATCGGCTGGGTCTCGGACCTGATCGGCCTCGCGGGCGGCCGGGACGTCTTTCCGGAGTTGAGCCGCCAGCCGGCCGCGAGGGACCGGATCGTCACCGCCGAGCAGGTGATCGCGGCCGCGCCCGACGTGATCCTCGCCTCGTGGTGCGGCAAGCGGGTCAACGCCGAGCGCATCCGGTCCCGGCCCGGCTGGGCGGCGATCCCGGCGGTGCGCGACGGGCGCATCTACGAGATCAAGTCGCCGCTGATCCTGCAGCCCGGCCCGGCCGCGCTCACCGACGGGTTCGACGCGATCCGGGCCTGCCTCGGGTGATCGCCGCTGGGCGATGCCGTGGGGCGATGCCGCGCCGCAGGTGACGGACCGGGCGCGACTTGGCAGGATGTCCCGATTCGGTACAGACGCACCCGCAGACGCATCCCCCGAGCTCGATGTCCGCCACCCTCGGCCTTCCCGATTCCGCGCCCCCGTCCGTCGAGGCGCTGCTGCCGCCCGACCGGCGGCAATCGCCCACGGCCCTGCGCATCCAGCGCGGCGTGCGCCGGCTGTTCTCCGAGATGGGCTGCGTCACCCTGCCGGAATTCTCCCTCGTCAACGGACGCCGCGCCGACGTGATCGCGCTCTGCGGCGCCGGCAAGCTCACCATCGTGGAGATCAAGTCGAGCGTGGCCGATTTCCGCGCCGACCGGAAATGGCCGGATTACCGCGACTTCTGCGACCGGTTCTTCTTCGCCATCCCCGAGGACGTGCCCGAGTCGCTGATCCCGGAGGAGTGCGGCCTGATCGTCGCCGACGCCTACGGGGCCGGGATCCTGCGGGAGCCGCCGGAGCACCCGCTGAGCGGCGCCCGCCGCAAGGCCGTGACGCTGCGCTTCGCCCACAGCGCCGCGCGCATCCTGCACGCGCTGGCCGACCCGGGGGCCGTGCGGGAAGGGGCGCTGTAGGGCGCGGCCCGCACCGCGACCCTGGGCGGCTCGGTATTCATCCGACCCGGAAACGTCCTAGAACGGCCGCGCTTGCCGGAGTTCCGGCGCCGAGACCGATCGATGACATCCGTCGCCCTGTTCGAGCTGATCCTCGGCCTCCTCGGCGCGGCCCTGCTGCTGTCGCTGGCCGCCGGGCGCCTGGGCTTCCCGCCGGCCGCCGCCCTCGTCGTCGGCGGCATGGCGCTGGCGGTGGCGCCGGGCCTGCCGGCCTTCGATCTCGACCCGGACCTGATCATGGTCCTGTTCCTGCCGCCGCTCCTGCTCGAATCCGCCTACTTCACCGTCTGGCGCGACTTCCGGGCGAGCCTCGGCCCGATCCTGTCGCTGTCCCTCGGCGCGGTCCTGTTCACGACCCTCGCGGTCGGGCTCGTCGCCCACGCGGTGGTGCCGTCCCTGCCCTGGGCCGCCTGCTTCGCCCTCGGCGCCATCGTGTCGCCGCCGGACGCGGTGGCCGCCAAGGCGGTGCTGGCCCGCGTCGCCCTGCCCCGCCGGATGATCACGGTCCTGGAGGGCGAGAGCCTCGTGAACGACGCCTCGGGCCTCGTGCTCTACCGCTTCGCGGTGGCGGCGGCCCTGACCGGCAGCTTCAGCGCCGCCGCGGCACTCGGCAGCTTCGCGTGGCTCGCGGTGGCGGGCGTCGCGGTCGGGATCGCCTGCGGGGTGGCGGTGACGCTCGTGGTGCGGCGGATGCACGACGCCAACGCCATCACGGTGCTGAGCTTCCTCGCCGCCTACGTCGCCTACCTCGCGGCCGAGGAGATCCACGCCTCCGGCGTCCTGGCCGTGGTGGCCTGCGGCCTGATGATGGGCGGCCGGGAGCACGAGACCTTCGACGCGCATGCCCGCCGCCATTCCGTGGCGGTGTGGGAATTCGTCGTGTTCGTTCTGGAGGCCCTGGTCTTCGTGCTGATCGGGCTGGCGCTCCGCGGCGTGCTGGCCCGGACCGGCGGCCAGCCGGGGGCGCTCTCGGCCGAGATGCCGCTGGCCCTCGCGGTCACCGCGACCTGCGTCGTCGCCCGCCTGCTCTGGGTGTTCCCCGCCGTCTACCTGCGGCGGCTCCTGTCGCCGCGGTTCCGCGCGCAGGAGCCCTCCCCGAGTCCGGCCGTGCCGCTGATCGTCGGCTGGGCCGGCATGCGCGGGGTCGTGACCCTGGCGGCCGCCCTGGCCCTGCCGGTGGACTTTCCCGGCCGCGACGCGATCCTGGTGGCGGCCTTCGCGGTGATCCTGTTCACCGTGCTGGTGCAGGGCACGACCCTGGGGCCGCTGATCCGCAGCCTCCGCCTCGACCCCGCGGCGCACCTCCCCGACGGCCATCTCGACGCGCCCATGGCACGCGTGGTCGTGAATGAGGCCGGACTCGCCGCCCTCGAGGGTTTGGTGTTCCCCGAGACCGGGGCGCTGCAGCACCCGCGCCTCGTCGAGGAGTATCGCCGCCGGGTGCGGGCGTCCTCGCGGGACCGCGATGAGCGGACGGCGCTGGAGGCCGAGAAGACCGAGCACTTCGCCGCCGCGCTGCTCGCCGTGCGCTCAGGCCGGTCGGCCCTGATCGACCTGCACCGGCAGGATCGGATCCACAGCTCGGTGCTGCGGCAGCTGGAGACGGAGATCGACCTGGAGGAACTCCATCTCAAGCGTCTCGCCGGGACCGCACCGGCCCACGGATAGGCGAGGTCGGCGCGGCCGCGGCCGTCGACGGGCCGTCAGTGGGCGGCGCAGCCGTCCGCCGGCTGGCCGTAGCCGCTGTAGACGACCCGCACCTTGTGCCGGCAGGTCGGCTCGGCCTTCGGAGCGGCCGCCACGGGGGCGACCTCCACCGGCTCGACCCGCAGGGTCGCGGCCACCGGCTGGTCCTCGGAGGTGGCCAGCGCGCGGCTGGCGCTCATCACGAACGGCGTGGCGGCCAGCGACGAGATGGCGAGCGCGGCGAAGACGGCGATGTTCTTGCGGCCGAAGGTGTTGCGGGTGCGAGCATTGAACATGACGAGTGGTCCGACGTCTTGTGTTCGGCAGCGCTGAGGTGCCGAGATCCCCTGTTGCGCTGATAACTTGGCCGTCAGCTCGGCGGTTCCGGTTTATTGCCCAAAAACCGCCACGCTTGGGTGTCCCGGCGCACGCGGGGCGCCGGCGCTCAGAGGATCCTGCGGTACTGCACGAAGCCCGACTTCTCGGCGATCCGGTCGTAGAGCTGCATCGCGTCCGCGTTGGTCTCGTGCGTCAGCCAGTGGACGCGGGAGCAGCCGGCGGCCTGCGCGGCCGCGTAGACGTGCTCGATCAGCCGGCGGCCGATCCCGAGCCCGCGGGTGCCGTCCGCCACGAACAGGTCCTGGAGGTAGCAGTAGTCGCCGATCGTCCAGGCCGAGCGGTGGCGGATGTGGTGGACGAGGCCGACCGCCTCGGCGCCGCGCCAGGCCAGGGCGCCGTCCACCGGCTCGGCCGGATCGTTGAGGCGCTGCCAGGTCGTGTCCGTGACGGCCTCCGACAGGTCGACCTTGTAGAAGGCTTGGTAGCCCCGCCAGAGCGGCAGCCACGCATCCCGGTCGCCGGGGCCGATCGGGCGAATCGCGACGCTGCTGTCCATGATTGTCTCCGGCTGTCTCCGCGGGTCCGGGGCGATCGGACCATTATCCGGGCCGGGCAGGCAACCCGGGCCGCCGGCGCCGCAGATCCCGGGCGTCGCCTCGCGCCCGATACCCGCCGCCTTGCACCCCCGGCCGCCCGCACCTAAACCGGCCCGCCGGCGGCCCCAGCCGCCGCGCGATCCCGAGCCGCCGAGACCGATGTCCCAGAAAAAATCCTTCCAGGGTCTGATCCTGACGCTTCAGGAATTCTGGGCGGCGCAGGGCTGCGTGATCCTCCAGCCCTACGACATGGAGGTCGGCGCCGGCACGTTCCACCCGGCCACGACCCTGCGGGCGCTCGGCCCGAAGCCCTGGAAGGCGGCCTACGTCCAGCCGTCGCGCCGGCCCAAGGACGGCCGCTACGGCGAGAACCCGAACCGGCTCCAGCACTATTACCAGTTCCAGGTGATCCTGAAGCCGAACCCGCCGAACCTGCAGGAGCTCTACCTCGCGTCGCTCGCCGCCATCGGCGTCGACCTCAAGCTCCACGACATCCGCTTCGTCGAGGACGATTGGGAGAGCCCGACGCTGGGCGCCTGGGGCCTCGGCTGGGAGTGCTGGTGCGACGGGATGGAGGTCAGCCAGTTCACCTATTTCCAGCAGGTCGCGGGCTTCGAGTGCGCGCCGGTGGCGGGCGAGCTGACCTACGGGCTGGAGCGGCTCGCCATGTACGTCCAGGGTGTCGAGAACGTCTACGACCTCGACTTCAACGGCGCCGAGGGGCCGGACCGCATCACCTACGGGGACGTGTTCCTGCAGGCCGAGCAGGAATATTCCCGCCACAACTTCGAGGCGGCCGACACGGCGATGCTGTTCCGCCAGTTCACCGACGCGGAGGCCGCCTGCCGGTCCTACCTCGCGGCGGGCGCGCCGGACGCGGAGGGCGCGCGCCACCGCATGGCGCAGCCGGCCTACGACCAGTGCATCAAGGCGAGCCACGTCTTCAACCTGCTCGACGCGCGCGGCGTGATCTCGGTGACGGAGCGCCAGAGCTACATCCTGCGCGTGCGCGAGCTGGCCAAGGCCTGCGGTGCGGCGTGGCTGAAGACGGCGGCCGGCGGAGCCCCTTGAGCCCTCGCGCGTTGCAACCCCCGCCAACCGGCGCGCCTCGGCGCGTCCGCAGACGCGGGAACCTCGTGATGAAGAAGACGATCCTCGCCCTCAGCCTCCTGGGATTCGGCCTCGCCCCCGCGCTGGCGGCCGATCCCGGTCCCGAGGCCACGGTGAAGAAGCTCTACGCCGAGCCGCACCCGAATCACTCCTCCGTGTACTCGAAGCGCCTGCAGGGCCTATTCGACGCCGACGCGAAGCAGGCCAACGGCGCCACCGGCAACCTCGATTTCGACTACCGCCTGAACGGCGAGCCCCTGAAGCCCGACACGGTGAAGAACCTGACCTTCAAGGAGGCCACCGAGGGCAAGGACCAGGCGAAGGTCACCGTCGAGCGCAAGGGCGGCAACGGCGCCAACGTCATCGTGTACGATCTCGTGCGCGAGGATGGCGGCTGGCGGGTCTCGGACGCCCACGCGATCGGCGACCGCAAGTGGCAGCTCTCGACCATCCTCAAGGGCGAGTCGCGCTGAGCCCCGCGCGCCGACCCTCGACAGGGGTGCGGCGCGGCGATATGGCCGCCGCATGCCCGACCTCCTGCTCGAACTCCGCTCGGAAGAGATCCCCGCCCGCATGCAGCGGCGCGCGGCGGAGGATCTCAAGAAGCTCGTCACCGACGCCCTCGTGGCGCGCGGCTTCCTGTACGAGGGCGCCCGGGCGTTCTCGACGCCCCGCCGCTTGGCGCTGCACATCGCCGGCCTGCCCGCCCGGGGCGAGGCCGTGCGCGAGGAGCGCCGCGGCCCGCGGGTCGGCGCCCCCGAGGCGGCCGTCCAGGGCTTCCTGAAGGGCGCGGGGCTCGCGAGCCTCGATCAGGCCACGACCGTCACCGACCCGAAGAAGGGCGAGTTCTACCTCGCGGTGATCGAGCGGCCCGGCCGCGAGACACTCGACGTCCTGGCCGAGCTCCTGCCCGAGATCGTCAGAAGCTTCCCCTGGCCGAAATCCATGCGCTGGGGCGCGGCCTCGGCCGAGCCGGGATCCTTGCGCTGGGTGCGCCCGCTGCAGTCGATCGTCGCCACCTTCGGGCCGGAGACCGAGACGCCGGAGGTGGTCCCCGTCTCGGTCGGCGGGATCGCGGCCGGCACGGTGACCTACGGCCACCGCTTCCTCGCCCCCGAGGCGATCGAGGTGCGCCGGTTCGACGACTACATCCAGGCGCTGGAGCGCGCGAAGGTCGTCCTCGACGCCGACCGGCGCAAGGACGTGATCCTGCACGACGCCCGCGACCTCGCCTTCGCCCGCGGCCTCGACCTCGTGGAGGACGAGGGCCTGCTGGAGGAGGTGTCGGGCCTCGTGGAGTGGCCGGTGGTGCTGATGGGCTCGTTCGACGAGTCCTTCCTCGACATCCCCGCCGAGGCGATCCGCGCGACCATCCGGGCGAACCAGAAGTGCTTCGTGCTGCGCAAGGGCGGCTCCGAGGACCTGGCGCCGGCCTTCATCCTGGTCTCGAACCTCGTGGCCACCGACGGCGGCCAAGCGATCACCGCCGGCAACGAGCGGGTGGTCCGGGCGCGGCTCTCGGACGCGAAATTCTTCTGGGAGACCGACAAGGCGACCCGCCTGGAAGACCGGCTGCCCAAGCTCGACGCCATCGTCTTCCACGAGAAGCTCGGGACGCAGGGCGAGCGCATCACCCGCATCGCCGCCCTGGCGAAGGACCTCGCGCCGCGCGTGGGCGCCGACCCGGCGCTCGCGGAGCGCGCCGCCCGCCTCGCCAAGGCCGACCTCGTCACCGAGATGGTCGGCGAGTTCCCCGAGCTCCAGGGCCTGATGGGCCGGAAATACGCGGCGCTCCAGGGCGAGCACGACAGCGTCTGCGCCGCCATCGAGGAGCACTACAAGCCGCTCGGCCCCTCCGACCGGGTGCCGACCGATCCGGTCTCGATCGCGGTGGCACTCGCCGACAAGCTCGACACGCTGGCGGGCTTCTGGGCGATCGACGAGAAGCCCACGGGCAGCAAGGACCCGTTCGCCCTGCGCCGGGCGGCGCTGGGCGTGATCCGGCTGATCCTCGACCGCGGCCTGCGCCTGCGCCTGCTGGAGCAGGTCGGCGCGGCGGATTGCGGCCTCGCCGGGCGGGCGGGCGCCGACGCGCGGGACCTCCTCGGCTTCTTCGCGGACCGCCTGAAGGTCTATCTCCGCGACCAGGGCGCCCGCCACGACCTGATCGACGCCGTCTTCGCCCTGCCCGGCCAGGACGACCTGCTCATGGTCGTGCGCCGCGTCGAGGCGCTCGCCGCCTTCCTCGACACCGAGGACGGGAAGAACCTGCTCGCGGGCTACAAGCGCGCGGCCAACATCCTGCGGATCGAGGAGAAGAAGGACGGCCGCGCCTACGATGCCGCGCCCGACGCCGCCCTCGCCGCCGCGGGCGAGCCGGCCGAGCGGGCGCTGGCCGAGGCCCTGGCCAAGGCGCGGGAGACCGCCTCGGCGGCCGTCGCCCGCGAGGATTTCTCAGGCGCCATGCAGGCGCTCTCGACGCTGCGCGCGCCGGTGGACGCGTTCTTCCAGGACGTGACCGTCAATGCGCCCGACCCGAAGCTCCGCGAGAACCGCTTGGCTCTGCTCAACGCGCTGCGCGCCGCGACGCGGGAAGTGGCGGAGTTCGCGAAGATCGAGGGGTGAGCGTCGGCGCACCGAGCGCAGGATCTCGCGCAAGTCTCCCTAGAGGGGACTTGCGCCTCGTACCGACCCTTGAGGCCCCTCACCCGTGATCGTGCCCGGCATGGTCGTCCGGCTCGGGCAGGGTCAGGCCGAAATGGCTCACCAGATCGGCCACCTGCCCGGGGCTCAGCTGACGCGGGTTGAGGTTGCGCAGGAGTAGGTAGAGCTTGGCGGTCTCCTCCAACTCCTCGGTGGCGAAGACCGCGCCCTCCAGGCTGTCGCCCGCCACCACCGGTCCGTGATTGGCGAGCAGCACCGAGCTGTACTTCCCGGCCAAGCCCCGGATCGCGTCCGCCACGGCCGGGTCGCCCGGGCGGTGATACGGCACGAGCGCCGTGCCGCCGGTCCGCATCAGGTAGTAGGGCGTCAGCGGCGGCAGCACCTGCCGCGGGTCGATCTCCGGCAGCATCGACACCGCCACCGCGTGGGTCGAGTGCAGGTGGACGATAGCCTTCGCCGCGCTCCGGCTCTCGTAGAGCGCGCTGTGCAGCGGGATCTCCTTGGTGGGCTTGTCGCCGGAGACGAGGCGCCCCGCATCGTCGAGCCGCGAGATCCGCGCCGGGTCGAGGAAGCCGAGCGACGCGTTGGTCGGCGTCACCAGCCAGCCGCCGTCGGGCAGGCGCAGCGAGATGTTGCCGGACGAGCCCGGCGTCAGCCCGCGCTCGAACAGCGAGCGGCCGTAGCGGCAGATCTCCTCGCGCAGCCGGCTCTCGTCGCTCATGCGGTCGCTCCCTCGATCAGCTCGAATCCGAGATCGATTGTTTTCGGGCCTTCGCCGGTCAGGCAGGCGGCGGCCCGCCGACCGATCTCCAGGCGCGGCGTGCGCACCGTCGACAGGGGCTGGGGCATCGCCGCCGCGAAGTCGAGCCCGTTGAAGCCGAACAGCGCGATCCGCCCCGGCACCGCCAGCCCCGCCGACAGGCAGGCGAAGTAGCCGCCGAGCGCCATGTCGTCGTTGGAGAAGTAGACCGCGTCGAGGTCGGGCACGCGCGCCAGCAGCGCCTCCAGGCCGGCCCGGCCCGAGGCCGGCGAGGACGGCCCCGGCCGGATTTCCCTGCCCCAGAGCGCCAGCCCCGCCTCCTCCAGCGCGGCCTCGAACCCGGCGAGCCGCTTGCCCGCGCGCAGGTCGACGCGCAGGTCGTGGCCGAGATAGCCGATCCGCCGGTAGCCGCGCGCGACGAGGTGGCGGGCGCTCGCCGCCCCCACGGCCCGGTTGGAGAAGCCGACCACGGCGTCGATCCCCTCCCCGTCCGTGTCGATCATCTCGACCACGCGCACGCCCCCGGCCCTCGCCAGGGCCACCGTCCCGGGATTGTGCTCGAGCCCGGTGAGCAGCAGCGCCGCCGGCCGCCAGGACAGGAGCGCGGCCACGAGCGCCTCCTCCCGGTCCGGATCGTAGTCGCTCACCCCGATCACGCAGGGGATGCCCTCGGCATCGAGGGCCGCGGTCAGGCCACGCAGCAGGTCGGGGAAGACCACGTTGGCGAGCGACGGGATGACGACGCCCACGAGCCGCGCGCTCGCCCCCTGGCCGGCGAGGCTGCCGGCGAGGCGGTTCGGCACGTAGCCGAGCCGGGCCACCGCCTCCGCCACCCGCTCGCCGGCGCGCTTGGAGTAGGAGCCGTGGTTGCGCAGGACCCGCGAGACCGTGCTCTCGCCGACCCCGGCCTCGCGGGCGACGTCGGTGAGGGTGACGAGCCGCCCCGGCGGCTGGATGTCGTCCATGGCCCCGCTCTCCCGGCGCGGTTTTTTTTCACGACGCCCGTCGAACCTCCCGGCCTGCTTCCCTCATCCTGAGGCGACCCGAGGCGAGGCCCGAAGCAGGCCTCCGCCGCGCTGCGGCGCCTCGGGATAAGGCAGGGGATGGGAAGACCGTCCGCGTCGATCCGCGACTGACATAGCCGCCTGCATTATCTCGCACAACCGGATTGGCAGCGCTGCCAAAAGGCGATATGGCACCGCCCCAGCGCCGCCCGACGAGCGGTGAAGACCAATGTCCGGCGGCCGTGCGGCCCGGACCAGGGAGTACGCCATGCCGGTCCAAGCTGCCCCGCTGGGGGGCGCCTCCGCAGCCGCGGACCAGAAATCCTTCGCCGACCGCACCTACGCGAAGGTGTTCTGGCGCCTCGTGCCGTTCCTGATGCTCTGCTACGTGGTGGCGTATCTCGACCGGGTGAATGTCGGCTTCGCCAAGCTCCAGATGTCCCAGGAGCTGAAGTTCTCCGAGACGGTCTACGGCCTCGGCGCCGGCATCTTCTTCCTCGGCTACTTCCTGTTCGAGGTGCCCTCGAACGTGATCCTGCACCGGGTCGGCGCCCGGGTGTGGATCGCCCGGATCATGATCACCTGGGGGGTGATCTCCGGGGCGTTCCTGTTCGTGAACTCCGAGTGGAGCTTCTACGGGATGCGCTTCCTCCTCGGACTCGCCGAGGCCGGGTTCTACCCGGGCGTCATCCTCTACACGACCTCGTGGTTCCCGGCCCATCGGCGGGCCCGGGTGATCGCGGTGTTCATGGCCGCGATCCCGATCTCCGGCATCTTCGGCAACCCGCTCTCCGGCTGGATCATGGACGCGTTCAACGGCGCCCACGGCCTGTCCGGCTGGCAGTGGATGTTCCTGATCGAGGCGGTCCCGGCGGTGCTGATCGGCCTCGCGGTGTTCTTCTACCTCGACAACCGCCCCGCCGAGGCCACGTGGCTGACCGACGCCGAGAAGCAGCTCCTCGAGCGCGACATCGCGGCCGACAACCAGGGCAAGGAGTCGAGCCCGCACTCCATCGCCACCGTGTTCCGCAACGGCCGCGTGTGGTTCATGAGCCTGATCTACTTCGCCTTCGTCACCGGCCAGTACGGGCTGACCTTCTGGATGCCGACGATCGTCAAGGCGTCGGGCGTGCAGGGCAACTTCAACATCGGCCTGATCAGCGCGATCCCCTTCGTCTGCGCGGCGATCGTGATGGTCCTGCTCGGCCGCTCCGCCGACCGGATGCGCGAGCGCCGCTGGCACCTGATCATCCCGGCGCTGATCGGCGCGGTCGCCTTCGTGGTCTCGGCCAATGCCGGCTCGACGACGCTCGCCATCGCGGCGCTGTCGGTGGCGGCGGCCGGCGTGCTGACCTGCTCGCCCCTGTTCTGGTCGCTGCCCACGGCGTTCCTCAGCGGCGCCGGCGCGGCGGCCGGCATCGCGCTGATCAACTCGGTGGGGAACCTCGCGGGCTTCGTCAGCCCCTACGTGATCGGCGCGCTGCGCGACGCCACCGGCAGCACCGCCACCGGCCTCTACGCGCTGGCCGCCATGCTGGTGGTCGGTTCGGTCTGCGTGTTCGTCACGCCCGCCCGGATGGTCAACCGCTGACGCGCCGGATCCCGGCACGACCCGCCCCTCTCCCGCACGGGAGAGGGGACTTGCGTCTCACGCGGTGATGCGGAGGCGCCCTCCCCTTCATGCAGGAGCCGCCCCGATGACCAACGCAACACACCGCGCCGCGGTGATCGGCCTGGGCTCCATGGGCTCCGGCATGGCCGGCTCGCTCCTGCGCGCGGGCTTCTCGGTCGCCGCCTGCGACGTGAACCCGGAGGCGGTGGCGCGCTTCGCGGCCGCCGGCGGGCGCGCCGCCGCGAACCCCGCCGAGGCGGCGCGCGACGCCGACGTGGTGGTGAGCGTGGTGGTCAACGCGGCCCAGACCGAGGCGGTGCTGTTCGGCGAGAACGGCGCCGCCGCCGCGATGCCGGAGGGCGCGGTGTTCGTCTCCTCCGCCACCATGGATCCGGCCGTCGCCCGGGCGCTGGCGGCGCGGCTGGAGGCCACCGGCCGCCACTATCTCGACGCCCCGATGAGCGGCGGCGCCGCCCGCGCGGCAGAGGGCGGCCTGACCTTCCTGGCCTCGGGCTCGACGGCGGCCTTCGCCAAGGCGCGACCCGCCCTCGATGCCATGGCCGGCACGCTCTACGAGCTCGGCGACGCGGCCGGCCAGGGCGCGGCCTTCAAGATGATCAACCAGCTGCTCGCGGGCGTGCACATCGCCGCCGCCGCCGAGTCCATGGCCTTCGCGGCCAAGCAGGGGCTCGACCTCCGGCGCGTCTACGAGGTGATCACCAAGTCGGCCGGCAATTCCTGGATGTTCGAGAACCGGGTGCCGCACATCCTCGACGCCGACTACAGCCCGAAGAGCGCGGTCGACATCTTCGTCAAGGATCTCGGCATCGTGCAGGACATGGCCCGGGCCGAGAAGTACCCGGTCCCGGTGGCGGCGGCGGCCCTGCAGATGTTCCTGATGGCGTCCGGCGCCGGTATGGGCCGGGACGACGACGCCTCGGTGGCGCGGCTCTACGCGCAGGTCTCGGGCGCGAAGCTGCCGGGCCAGAAGTAGCCGGATCGAGCGCAGGGAGTTCGAAGACAATGCCGCGCTTTGCCGCAAACCTGAGCCTCATGTTCAACGAGGTGCCCTTCCTCGACCGGTTCGAGGCCGCGGCCCGCGCCGGGTTCGACGCCGTCGAGTTCCTGTTCCCCTACGAGCACCCGCCGGAGGCCATCGGCGAGCGGCTCCGGGCCAACGGCCTGACCCAGGCCCTGTTCAACCTGCCGCCGGGGTACTTCGCCAAGGGCGAGCGCGGGATCGCGGCTTTCCCCGAGCGCTTCGACGAGCTGAAGGCCGGTGTCGAGACGGCACTCCGCTACGCCGAGGCGACCGGCGTCGGGCGGCTCCACCTGATGGCGGGCCTCGCGCCCTGGGACGACGCCGCGGCGGCCGAGTCCTACCGCCGGGCCGTCACCTGGACGGCCGAGCGGCTGGCGTCGGCCGGCCTCGACCTCGTCCTGGAGCCGATCAACGGCCGGAACATGCCGGGCTACTTCCTCAACGATTTCGGCCGGGCCGCGGACCTGATCCGCGACCTCGCCCTGCCGAACCTGAAGCTGCAGTTCGACCTCTACCACTGCCAGATCCTGCACGGCGACGTGACCATGCGGCTGCGCGCCCTGATGCCGCTCATCGGCCACGTCCAGACCGCGAGCGTGCCCGAGCGGCACGAGCCCGGCACCGGCGAAATGGCCGACTTCTTCCTGTTCGACGAGCTGGATCGGCTCGGCTACCGCGGCTTCGTCGGCTGCGAGTACATTCCGGCCGCCGACACCGTCGCGGGCCTCGGCTGGCTCGCCGCCTACAAGGGGAGCGCCCGATGAGCCTCGCGCTGGGATGCGTCGCCGACGACTACACGGGCGCCTCGGACCTCGCCAACACGTTGACCAAGGCGGGCCTGCGCACGATCCAGACCATCGGCGTGCCTGAGGCGGGCCGGGCGCTGCCGGAGGCCGACGCGGTGGTGGTGGCCCTCAAGAGCCGCTCGATCCCCGCCGATCAGGCCGTGGCGCGCTCCCGCGAGGCCGAGCGCTGGCTGCGGGCGCGGGGCGCGGCCCACGTGATGTTCAAGGTCTGCTCGACCTTCGACTCCACCGATGCGGGCAATATCGGCCCGGTCATGGACGCCCTGCGGGCCGACGCTGGCGAGACCGTGGCGCTCGTGACGCCGGCCTTCCCGGAGACGGGGCGGAGCGTCTACCAGGGCAACCTGTTCGTCGGTTCGGTGCCGCTGAACGAGAGCCCGCTCAAGGACCACCCGCTCAACCCGATGCGCGACGCCAACCTCGTGCGCGTGCTCGGGCGCCAGAGCCGGAGTCCGGTCGGCCTGATCGACACCGCCACGGTCGCCCGGGGCGCGGAGGCCGTGGCCGCCCGCCTCGACGCCCTCGCGCAGGAGGGCAAGGGCGCCGCCATCGCGGACGCGATCTTCGACAGCGACCTCGAAGTGCTCGGCCGGGCGATCCTCGACCGCAAATTCTCGGTGGGGGCCTCCGGTCTCGGCCTCGGCCTCGCGCGGGCGCTGGCCGCCGACGGGCGCGGCACCAGGGACGCCGCCGGCGCGGCCGTGGGCGAGCCGGTGGGCGGCGCCTCGGCCTGCCTCGCCGGCAGCTGCTCGCAGGCGACCCTCCAGCAGGTCGCCGCCGCGGAGGCGATCATGCCGGTGCTGCGCCTCGACCCGGCGCGGCTGCTCGCGGGCGACGACGTGGTGGCGGAGGCCCTGGCCTTCGCGGAGGAGCGCCTGGCCTCCGGCCCGGTGCTGATCGCCACCTCGGCCCCGCCCGAGGCGGTGCGCGCGCTCCAGGCCGCCCACGGAGTCGACGCGGCCGGCCACGCCATCGAGGCGGCGCTGGCTGCGATCGCCGAGGGCCTCGTCGCCCGCGGGGTGCGCCGGCTCGTGGTCGCCGGCGGCGAGACCTCCGGCGCGGTGGTCGACCGGCTGGGGCTGACCGCCTTCCTGCTCGGGCCGGAGATCGCGGCGGGCGTGCCGGTGCTGCGCACGGCGGGCCGGCCCGAGCCGATGCTGCTCGCCCTCAAATCCGGCAATTTCGGCGGCGCCGACTTCTTCGGCCGCGCCCTCGACATGATGGCCTGACGCCACAACCCGACGGGAGGTTTTCCATGCACGCCCTGATTCTTGGCGCCGCCGGCATGATCGGCCGCCGCCTCGTGGACGCCCTGGTGAGGGACGGCCGGGTCGGCGGTGAGCCGCTCACCGCCCTCACGCTCCTCGACGTGGTGCCGCCCTCGCCGCCCGAGGGCTTCTCCGGCCCGGTGCGGGCCGAGGCCGCCGATCTCACGGCGCCGGGCGCCGCCGAGGCCGCCATCGCCGAGCGGCCGGGGGTGATCTTCCACCTCGCCGCCGTGGTCTCGGGCGAGGCCGAGGCCAACCTCGAACTCGGCTACCGGGTCAATCTCGACGGCACCCGCCTGCTCCTCGACGCGATCCGGGCGGCCAATGCGGCGGACGGCTACCGGCCGAAGCTCGTCTTCACCTCCTCCCTCGCGGTGTTCGGGCCGCCCTTCCCGAAGGTCATCCCGGACGACCACATCCTGCGCCCGGCCTCGTCGTACGGCGTGCAGAAGGCCATGGGCGAGCTGATGCTCGCCGACTACGCGCGCCGCGGCTTCCTCGACGGGATCGGCCTGCGCCTGCCGACGATCTGCGTGCGGCCGGGCAAGCCCAACAAGGCGGCTTCGGGCTTCTTCTCGGGGATCATCCGCGAGCCGCTGGCCGGCCAGGAGGCGATCCTGCCGGTGCCCGACACCGTCCGGCACTGGTTCGCCAGCCCCGCCGCGGCGGTGGGCTTCCTGGTCCACGCCGCCGGGCTCGACCTCGCGGCGATCGGCCCGCGGATCAGCCTGACCATGCCGGGCGTCTCGGCGACGGTGGCGGAGGAGATCGAGGCCCTGCGCCGCGCGGCGGGCGACAAGGCCGTGGCGCTGATCCGGCGCGCGCCCGACGCCACCATCGCGCGGATCGTCGGCTCCTGGCCGGAGGCGTTCGAGCCGGAGGCCGCCCTGGCCCTGGGCTTCCGGGCGGACGCGTCCTTCGACGCCATCGTGGCTCAGCACGTGGCCGAGTTCCACGGCGGCTGAGGCTCAGCCGAGGGCCGAGCGGATGTCGGTCTGCGAGAAATCGTCGCCGACGTAGAGCAGCGGCACGCCGTGCACCCGCGCGCAGGCATAGGCAAAGCAATCGCCGAGGTTCAGCCGCGCCGGGTGGCGGCCCTTGCCGTAGCGGGCATGGGCCGCGAGGGCCAGGGCGGTCTCGGCCTCGGCGACGGGGACGATTCGCAGACCTACGACGCGGATGAATTCCGCGACCTGCGCCTCGGCGTCGGCTACGGACATCGCCGTCTTGCGGGCCACCGCGACCGCCGTTTCGAAGACGGCGAGGCCTGAGGTCAGAGGGTCCACCGCACCGTCGAGGCGGCTCAGCAGAGTGGAACGCTCCGCTCCCGCGGTCAGGATCGCCACGAGGGCCGAGGCGTCGACGAACATCACTCGTCGTTCAGGCTGTCGTAGAATGCCTTGTCGGCCTCGAGGCCCGTGCGCGGCACGGCATCCATCCTGTCGAGGAGGGGCTTCAGCCGTTCTGCAAGGGACAGGCACGACTCCCGGCGCGCCAGCTCGTTCGCGAGCGCGAGTCGCACCGCCTCGGTCTTGCTCACGCCGGCCCGCGATGCCAGCTTCTCGGCCAGCTGATTCACCTCTTCGCTGCGGATGTTGAGCGGCATGGCGGCTCCCGTGTAGACACGTGGAGGCTAGTGTCTACACACCCCTGCCGCAAGGGCGGCCAGAACCCCGACCAAGGATCCCGATGACCCGCCTCGACGAGGCCCGCGCCGCGCTGAAGAAGACGTTCGGCTACGAGGATTTCCGCCCCGGCCAGGACGAGGTGATCGGCGCCGTGCTCGACGGGACCGACGTGTTCGCCGTGATGCCCACGGGTTCGGGCAAGTCGATGACCTACCAGCTCCCGGCCCTGGTCGACCCGGGGCTGACCGTGGTGGTCTCGCCGCTGATCGCGCTGATGCACGATCAGGTCCAGCAGATGCGCAGCGTCGGCATCCAAGCCGCGACCCTGAACTCGACGGTCGGGGAATCCGAGTCCCGCGAGACGTGGCGCGCCCTGCGCTCCGGCGACCTGCGGCTGCTGTTCGTCTCCCCCGAGCGCCTGCTGATGGACGGCTGCATGGACGCCCTGCGCGGGGCCGGCGTCCGGCGGCTGGCCGTCGACGAGGCCCACTGCGTCTCGCAGTGGGGGCACGATTTCCGGCCCGAGTACCGGGAGATCGCCCGCGCCCGGACGGCGCTGGGCAACGTCCAGACCCTGGCGCTCACCGCCACCGCCGACGCCGCGACCCGCGCCGAGATCGCCGAGCGGCTGTTCCCGCAGGACCGGCCGCCGAAGATCTTCGTCCATTCCTTCGACCGGCCGAACATCCGGCTGACCTTCCAGCCGAAGGACAACCCGGCCCGGCAGATCGAGCGGTTCCTGAAGCACCGGCGATCGGAGAGCGGGATCATCTACTGCTCGTCGCGCAAGCGCACCGAGCAGCTGGCCGAGACCCTCCGGAAGGACGGGTTCGACGCCCTGCCCTACCATGCCGGCCTCGACCAGGCGACGCGGATGGCGAACCAGGACCGGTTCCTGCAGGAGGACGGGGTGGTGATGACCGCCACCGTCGCCTTCGGCATGGGCATCAACAAGCCGGACGTGCGCTTCGTCTGCCACGCCGACATGCCCAACAACGTCGAGGGCTACTACCAGGAGATCGGCCGCGCCGGCCGCGACGGGCTGCCCGCCGACACGCTGACCCTGTACGGCCTCGACGACATGGCGCTCCGCCGCCGCCAGATCGACGAGAAGGAGATCTCGGACGACCGCCGCCGGGTCGAGCGGCGCAAGCTCGAGGCGATGATCACCCTGTGCGAGGGCGCGACATGCCGCCGCCAGTCGCTGCTCGCCTATTTCGGCGAGTCGAGCGGCGCTTGCGGCCGCTGCGACCTGTGCCGCGGCGGCGTGACCCTCGTCGACGGGACCGTACCGGCCCAGAAGATCCTCTCGGCGATCGTGCGCACCGGCCAGCGCTTCGGCGCGGCCTATATCTGCGACGTGGTCCACGGGAAGGAGAGCGACCAGATCCGCCGCAACGGCCACGCGAGCCTCAAGACCTTCGGGGTCGGGGCGGACAAGCCGGTGGCGGCCTGGCGGGCGATCCTGCGCCAGCTCTTCGCGGCCGGGGCGATCGCCGAGAACGCCGACGGCTACGGCGGCCTGTCCATGACCGAGAAGGGCGAGGCGATCCTGTTCGGCCGGGAGCCGGTCCAGCTCCGCCCCGACCCGGAGCCGAAGGCCGAATCCCGCGAGCGCCGCCGGGCCGCCGCCCGCGAGGACGGCGAGATCGCCCTCTCGGAGGCCGACGAGGCGCTGTTCCAGCACCTGCGGGGCCTGCGCGCCACGCTGGCCCGGGCCGAGGGCATCGCGGCCTTCATGGTCTTCCCGGACCGCACCCTCATCGAGATGGCCCGCCAGAAGCCCGTCGACCTCTGGGCGCTGCGCACCGTGCACGGCGTCGGCGAGCGCAAGCGCGAGGCCTACGGCGACAAGTTCGTGGCGGCGATCGCCGATTTTCTGGCCCATCCGCCGGCGGCGTGAGCGGCACCCATACACGGCCAGCAGGGCCGGCGTATTGCAACGCGGTGGCGGAACGCACTAATCCGTCACCGTCGCCGCGCGCGGCCCGGTTCGGGTCGCGCATCGGGTCGAGGGCCCTGCCGGGGCTCCCGGACCGCCCTCGTCGAGACCGCCCATGTTCCGCAACGACGTTCCGATCACCCCCGAGCTCGTGGCCCAGCACGGCCTGACGCCGGACGAGTACGAGCGCTTCCGCGGCCTGATCGGGCGCGACCCGACGCTGACCGAGCTCGGCATCGTCTCGGCGATGTGGAACGAGCACTGTTCCTACAAATCCTCCCGCAAGCACCTGCGCGGGCTGCCGACCTCGGCGCCGTGGGTAATCCAGGGGCCGGGCGAGAACGCGGGCGTCATCGACATCGGCGACGGCCACGCCTGCGTCTTCAAGATGGAGAGCCACAACCACCCGAGCTACATCGAGCCCTACCAGGGCGCGGCGACGGGGGTCGGCGGCATCCTGCGCGATGTCTTTACCATGGGCGCGCGGCCGATCGCGGCGCTCAACGCCCTGCGCTTCGGCTCCCCCGACCACCCGCGCACGCGCAGCCTCGTCTCCGGTGTGGTCGCGGGCGTCGGCGGCTACGGCAATTCCTTCGGCGTGCCGACCGTCGGCGGCCTGACCGGCTTCCACCGGCGCTACGACGGCAACATCCTGGTCAATGCCATGGCGGTGGGGCTCGCCCGCACCGACGGCATCTTCTACGCGGCCGCCGCCGGCGTCGGGAACCCGATCGTCTATCTCGGCTCCAAGACCGGCCGCGACGGCATCCACGGCGCCACCATGGCGTCGGCCGAGTTCGACGAGGAATCCGAGTCGAAGCGCCCGACCGTGCAGGTCGGCGACCCCTTCGCCGAGAAGCTGCTGCTGGAAGCCTGCCTGGAGCTGATGGCCTCCGGCGCGGTCATCGCCATCCAGGACATGGGCGCGGCCGGCCTCACCTGTTCGGCGGTGGAGATGGGCGCCAAGGGCGACCTCGGCGTCGAGCTCGACATCGACAAGGTGCCGGCCCGCGAGGAGGGCATGACGCCCTACGAGATGATGCTCTCGGAGAGCCAGGAGCGCATGCTCATGGTGCTCAAGCCCGGCATGGAGGCCGAGGCCGAGGCGATCTTCGTGAAGTGGGGCCTCGATTTCGCGGTGATCGGCCGGACCACCGACACGCTGCGCTTCGTCATCAAGTGGCACGGCGAGACCGTGGCCGACCTGCCGATCAAGGAGCTCGGCGACGAGGCCCCGCTTTACGACCGGCCGCATCTGGCCAACACGCACCAGCCGGTGATCGCGGCCGCCGATGTCCCGGCGCCGGCCTCGCTCACCGACGCGCTGAAGCGCCTCGTCGGCTCCCCCGACCTCGCCTCGAAGCGCTGGGTGTTCGAGCAGTACGACCACTTCATCTTGGGCAACACCGTCCAGAAGCCCGGCGGCGACGCCGCCATCGTGCGGGTCGAGGACGGGCCGAAGGGCTTGGCGCTGACCTGCGACGTCACCCCGCGCTACTGCGAGGCCGACCCGGTCGAGGGCGGCCGGCAGGCCGTTGCTGAGGCGTGGCGCAACATCACGGCGGTCGGCGCCAAGCCGCTCGCCATCACGGACAACCTCAACTTCGGCAACCCCGAGAAGCCCGAGGTGATGGGCCAGCTCGTCGGCTGCCTCCAGGGCATCGGCGAGGCCTGCCGGGCGCTCGACTTCCCGGTCGTGTCGGGCAACGTCTCGCTCTACAACGAGACCAACGGCGTCGGCATCCTGCCGACCCCGACCATCGGCGGCGTCGGCGTGCTCGACGACGTCGCGCGTCACGCGACGATCGCCCTCAAGCGCGAGGGCGACGTGCTGGTGCTGATCGGGGCGAGCGAGGGCTGGCTCGGCCAGTCGGCCTACCTGTCGGTGATCGAGGGCCGCGAGGAGGGCGCGCCGCCGCCCGTCGACCTCGCGCTGGAGCGCCGCAACGGCGACTTCGTCCGCGGCCTGATCCAGGCGGGCACCGTCGACACGGTCCACGACCTCGCAGATGGCGGCCTCGCCGTCGCGCTCGCCGAGATGGCCATGGCGGGCCGCCTCGGCGCGGCGCTCTCCGACGTGCCGGTTGACCTGCCGCCCCACGCCTACCTGTTCGGCGAGGATCAGGGCCGCTACCTGCTGGCGGTGCGGCCGGAGGCGGCCACCGACCTCCTCTCGGCCGCCGCGGCCCAGGGTGTGGCGGCGGCCTCGGTCGGCGTCGCCGGCTCCGATCGTTTGACCCTGCCGGGCGGCGAGACCATATCGCTCGCCGACCTGTCCGCGGCGCACGAGGGCTGGCTGCCCGACTACATGGCGAGCCAGCCGGCCGCGCCGGCCGCCTGAGCCCCGTTCTGACGAGGAGTTTCCCGATGCCGATGGATGCGGGCGAGATCGAGCGCATGATCCGCGAGGCTCTGCCGGACGCGCAGGTGGAGATCCGCGACCTCGCGGGCGACGGCGATCACTACGCCGCCACCGTCCTGTCGGCGGCCTTCAAGGGCAAGACCCGGGTGGCGCAGCACCAGATGGTCTACGGCGCCCTCCAGGGTCGGATGGGCGGCGTGCTCCACGCCCTTGCGCTGACCACGGGTGTCCCGCAGGATTGAGCCTTCTGGCGGGAGCGCTCCCGATGGACCGACCGAGCCTCTACGACGACGATATCGTGACCTGGGCCGAGGAGCAGGCGGCGGCTCTGCGCGCGCTGGCCGAACGGCCCGAGCTGTCGAACGCGGTCGATTGGGAGAACGTTGCCCAGGAGATCGAGAGCGTGGGGCGTTCGCATCTCCGGGCCGTCGAGGGGCTATTGATCCAGACGCTTGCCCACCTCCTCAAGCGCGCGTCCGCCCCCCTCGCGCCGGCCAGCTTGCACTGGCGGGAGGAGATCGCGACCTTCCAGATCACCGCCTGGAACGCCTACGAAGCGTCGATGCGGCAAAGGCTGAACTGGAGCAGGATCTGGAAATCGGCCGTCACGGCTGCGGAGGCTGGTCTCGGTGCCTATGGGAACGCGCTGCTCCCGGGACTGCCGGAAGCCTGCCCGATCCGTCCTGAGGATCTGCTGACCGAGACTTTCGATATCGAGCGCGCCCTTCGCACGATCGCTGCATCGGTTGCGCGCCGCTGACTCAGACCTCACATACGACCGACGAACAAGGACAGAGCGATGACCGACGTCAACACGACCATCCAGAATGAGATCGCCTCCCAGGACGTTGTGGTGTTCATGAAGGGCACGCCGCAGATGCCGCAATGCGGCTTCTCGGGGCAGGTGGTGCAGATCCTCAACTACCTTGGCGTGCCGTTCAAGGGCGTGAACGTCCTGGCCGACCAGGAGATCCGCGAGGGCATCAAGGCCTTCTCGAACTGGCCGACCATCCCGCAGATCTACGTGAAGGGCGAGTTCGTCGGCGGCTGCGACATCACCCGCGAGATGTTCCAGTCGGGCGAGCTGCAGACCTTCCTGTCCGAGAAGGGCGTGCCGGTGAAGACCGCCGCCGCCTGACTCTTTTGAGACTCGGCACGTTGGATGAGGGCGCCTGCGGGCGCCCTTTTTCGTTGCGCTCGCAACGACGGCGACCGATTCAGCGCGGCTCGCGCGCCACGAACAGCGCGACACAGCCGACCACCGTGATCTCCACCGACCGGAAGCGCCGGTCCAGCGCCGCGCGCAGGGCCGGCAGCGTGTCGGCGGCGTTCGAGAACACCCCCTTTCGGTTGTAGACCCGCATCAGCGCCCGCGCCGCACCCGTGGTCGGGATGCCGCCCGACAGGATCGTGGCGCCGAACACCACGCCGTCGTCGGCCAGGCACGGCCGCACCGTGTCAAAGGCCTTCGCCTTCGCGGCGATGTCGCCCGGCAGGCAGTGCAGCAGGTAGGTCATCCCGATCGAGGCGAACGGCGCGATGCCGGTGGCCGGGGCGCCGAGCACGTCGAACCGGTAGGTCTCGGGCCGGTAGCGCGCGATCCGGTCGGCCGCGAAGGCGAGGCTGTCGGCGTTGAGGTCCATCAGGCCGATGCGCGGTGTGGCGGACGGGAATCGGCACCGGTCGAGGTACCAGCCGGTCCCGACCCCGACATCGAGATGCGAGGCGCCCGCGTGCTGATCGTAGAGGGCGAGGATCCGCGCGGTCGGGCAGCGCCAGATCAGCGGGTTCGACAGGCGCAGCACGACGAGGTCGTAGAGCCGCAGCGTCCGCGGATTGTAGATCGCCTGTCCGGCTCGGGTGTCGGTCGCCATGGCTCTCCGTCAGGGCCCCTGTGGGCGGTGCGCATTCGCATTTGCCGCCGCGATCGCCTATATCAGACCCTTTCCAACGTATGGATCGTTTGAACGCCATGGCGACGCCGTCGCTCGACAGCGCCCGCGCGGCCGATGCCGCGATCGAGAAGGCGCCGGATCTCCTCCCCGAGGCGCTGCCCGGCCGTCGCCCGTCGCTGGTCGGCCTGACCCGCGAGGCCCTCAAGGCGCAGCTCGTCGGCATGGGCGTGCCCGAGCGCGAGAGCCGGATGCGCGCCGGCCAAGTCTGGCACTGGGTCAATTTCCGCGGGGCGTCCGACTTCGCCGAGATGACCAATGTCGGCAAGGCGCTAAAGGCGCAGCTCGCCGAGCACTTCACCCTGGAGCGGCCCGAGGTGGCGAGCCGGCAGGTCTCCCGCGACGGCACCCGCAAGTGGCTGCTGCGCATGGCCCCGACCAACCGGCAGGAGCACAACCGCGGCGCCGAGATCGAGTGCGTCTACATTCCCGGTCCGGACCGGGGCACGCTCTGCGTGTCCTCCCAGGTCGGCTGCACCCTGACCTGCTCGTTCTGCCACACCGGCACGCAGCGCCTCGTGCGCAACCTGTCGGCGGCCGAGATCGTCCAGCAGCTGGTCACCGCCCGGGACGAGCTCGGCGACTGGCCCGGCCAGATGCCGAGTCGCGACGCCGGCGGCTCCGGCGAGGTCGGCCGGCTTGTGACCAACATCGTGTTCATGGGCATGGGCGAGCCCCTCTACAACCTCGACGCCGTGGTCGACGCGGTCGGGGTGATGTCGGACCAGGAGGGTCTCGGCCTGTCCCGCCGCCGGATCACGGTCTCGACCTCGGGGGTCGTGCCGCAGATCCCCCGCCTCGGCGAGCAGGCCAACGCCATGCTGGCGATCTCGCTCCACGCCGTGCGCGACGACCTGCGCAACGAGCTGGTGCCGCTCAACCGGAAATACCCGATCGCCGAGCTGCTCGCCGCCTGCCGGGCCTATCCGGGCCTGAGCAACGCCCGCCGGATCACCTTCGAGTACGTGATGCTCAAGGGCGTCAACGATTCGGACGCGGACGCGCGGGAGCTGGTCCGGCTGCTCAAGGGCATTCCGGCCAAGATCAACCTGATCCCGTTCAACCCCTGGCCGGGCAGCCGCTACGAGTGCTCGGACTGGGACCGGATCGAGCGCTTCTCCGAGATCGTGTTCAACGCCGGCTACGCCTCGCCGGTGCGCACGCCCCGCGGCCGGGACATCCTGGCGGCCTGCGGCCAGCTCAAGAGCGAGACGGAGAAGCTGCGCGCCCGCGCCCGGTTGATGCAGGAGGAGGGCATCGGCGTGGAGAGTTTCTACGCCGGCGCCGACGACTGAGCGACGATCGAACGGAAGACGTCGAACCCGCGCTTCAGGATGAGGGCGTGGCTGGGGAATCCGGAACACGGAATGGTGTCGCTCACGCCGCGAACCGCCGCGCCTCCGCCCGGCGCAGCGCCGGTTCCTCGGCGCCGACCCATTCCGTCCGGTGCCGCGGCAGGGCCTCCGGGTGCTCGGCCTGGAGCCACGTGATCATCGCCTCGCGGACCACGCAGCGCAGGTCCCAGGCCTGGGGCGCGTTGCGGGCGCTCACCAGCATCCGGATCTCGATCGTTGATTCCTTCGCGTCCGAGACCTGGAGGTTGACCACCTTGCCGTCCCACAGGGGCGTGGCCCTGGCGATCTCGGCGAGCTTCTCGCGCATCGCCGCGACCGGCGCCCGATGGTCGACGTAGAGGAAGACGCTGCCGATCAGCGAGGCGCCGTCGCGGGTCCAGTTCTGGAACGGCTTCTGGATGAAGTAGGTCAGCGGCAGGACCAGCCGGCGCCAGTCCCAGAGGCGGACCACCACGTATGTCGCGGTGATCTCCTCCACCCAGCCCCACTCGTTCTCGACGATGATCGCATCCTCGATCCGGATCGGCTGCGTGATGGCGATCTGGATGCCGGCCACGAGGTTCGACAGGACCGGCTGCATGGCCAGCCCGAGGACGAGGCCCGCCGCGCCGGCCGAGGCCAGCAGGCTGACGCCGTACTGGCGCACCGGCTCGAAGGTCATCAGCGCCACCGCGAGGGTGATCAGCGCCACCAGCGTCACGCCGGCCCGCTCGAGGATGCGCATCTGCGTGAAGTGCTTGCGCGCCAGGAGGTTGTCCTCGGCGTCGAGCTTGAACCGCCGCAGGTAGATCACCGTGGCGATGTGGAGCGCGGTGGCGCAGCACCAGCCGGTCAGCGTCACGAAGGCCACCAGCAGGATCTGATTGAGGGCGATCCGCACCTCCCAGGACAGGTGCACCGTGGTGGAGGCGAGGCTGATCGTCACCACGATCAGGCCGAGGCGGCTCGGCCCGTGGGTCCGCGACACCAGCGAGCGCCAGAACAGGCTCTTGCCCGCGACCGCCCGCTTCATCGCCCGGTAGACGACCCCATGCAGGGGCATCACCACGGCGCAGCAGGCGACGATGAGGATCAGGCTCTCGGCCCACCACGGCAGGTAGGCCAGCGCGCGGGCTGCGGAGCCGGCGAGCGCGTCGAGGTCCGGCATCGGGCATCGCCTCCACGGGTTCCGAACGGGACCTGTGGCAATGGGTGGGCGCTGGCGGGAGTTCCGCAGCGCACCATGTGCTCGCCGCAACGCAGCGGCCCGGCGCAGCGGGTTGCGCCTTCGCGTCCGAGGCGGGGGCCGGACGATGGCGTCAGCACCGCGTCTCTGCGAGCGCAGCGAAGCAATCCAGGGAAGCGGCAAGCTCACCGATGGCACGCTGCCCTGGGTCGCTTCGCTGCGCTCGCGATGACGCGAGGTCGACGTCGAGCGCAGCGCTCGAACGCCGGCCGCCCTACTTCGCCGCCCCGACCGTCACGCTGCCCGAGGCGGTCCGGCCGAACCGCGCCGGCCGGTACATGTCCTCCACGGTGGCGCCCGGATGGACGTAGGTCCCGGGCGAGACCGCCCGCACCGTGTAGGCCACCGTGAAGAACGCCGACTGGCTCGGGTCACGGTCGTAGGCCGCCACGAACCGGTCGTCGCGGAACTCGGTGTGGACCGGCTGCACGTCGGACTTGGCGAAGGCGAGCCCCTGGAGCGCGTCGGCGTCGAGGAGCTTCGGATTGTCGATCTCCAGCCCCGCCGGCAGCGGATCGACCAGCAGGAGCCGCGCCGCCTCCGCCTTGGCCTCCGTGACCTTGAGCACCACCACCAGCCGGTCGTTCTGGCGCAGGCCGCTCGCCGGGTCGACGGTGCTGCCGTCGAGGCGGCGGAAGCTGCGCTCGATCGTGTAGCCCTGCTGCGCCGCCGGCTCCGGCACCAGGGGGCTGCCGTTGACGGTCACGGCCACCTGCACAGGGTTGCGGCCGGTATTGGTGAGCTGAACGCCCCGCTCGCCGAGGGCTGCCTCCCGGTAGACCCGGGCGAGCGTCCCGGTCTGCGGCGCGCCGTCCAGGGTGAATGACAGGCCGCCCGCTTCGTTCGAGAGGCTCTCGGCAGCGAGCACCATCCAGGCATTCTCCTGCGTGCTCGTCGCCCGGTCGGCCTGCTGCTCCTCGCCGAGCACAGAAGCCGCGGGGCCCAGCGCCCCCTGCGCCAGCCCGCTCTCGGCGGCCAGGGTGATCAGCCCGGCCCCGTCGCGCAGGCGGGAACCGTAATCGGCGCGGTACTGGCCCTTGTCGCGGTCGGTCCGCAGCACGGTCAGCGCCGACTCCATCGCCTTGGCGGCCCGGCCGCGGTCGCCCAGCAGCGCCAGGGCGGCGGCGAGCTGCGCCCGACCGAGGGCGGAGGAGAAATCGCCGATCTTGGTGTCGGCGAGGTAGCGCAGGTCGCCCATCACCGGCCGGCCGTTCCGGGCGAGCACGTAGGCCGCGTAGGCGAGGTCGGCGCCGCCGTTGCGCACCTCCGTGGCGTTGGCCACGGCGTTGCGCAGGTAGTCGAGGGCCTGGGCGAAGGCCTTCTGCGGCACCGCGAAACCGCGCTCCCGGGCGCGGGTCAGGAAGTCGGTCACGTAGGCGTCGAGCCAGAGGTCGCTCGACCCCTGCGCCGACCACAGGCCGAAATCGCCGCTCGAATCCTGGCGGGCGAGCAGGCGCTCGATCGACTCGCGCACCCGCTCGTCCGCGCCCGCGTCGAGGGCGAGCTTCTCCAGGGCCGCGAGCTTGTTGACGTAGAGCAGCGGCATCGCCCGGCTCACCACCTGCTCGGAGCAGCCGTAGGGGTAGCGGTCGAGCGCCCGGAGCAGGGCCGCCACGTCGACCCCCGGCAGTGCCGTGGCCGAGAGCGAGACGCTGCCGGTGCCGGGCTGCAGGTCGGCGAGGAGGTCCGAGGTCAGCGTCAGGCCCCCCCCGGGGGCGAGGCTGCGCACCGAGCGGCGCAGCAGGGCGCCGGTCCCCGGCGTGATCCCCAGGGCGAAGCTCTGGTTCAGGGCGGCCGGGAGACCGGGTCCCAACAAAGCGAGGTCGAGGCGGGCCGTGCCCGGCCCGGCGGCGGTGAGCGGGATCGCGAACTGGCCCTTGGCGCCGGCCTCCAGCCGCAGCGTCTGGCGCAGCGCGCTGGCGCCGACCACGACCGGGCCGGTCGGGCTCAGGTCGACCGTGTAGTCGCCCGCCTGCCCCTCGACATTGTCGAGGGCCACGAACAAGCGCGAGCGGTCGCCGGTGTCGAGGAAGCGCGGCAGCGTGGCGCTGAGCACGACCGGGTCGCGGATGATCACGTCGGCCTGCGCCTGCCCGACCCGGTCGCCGCTCCAGGCGGTGACCATCACGCGGCCGGTGCCGTTGAAGGCCGGGATCGGGAAGGTGACGCTGGCCGCGCCGTCCGGCCCCGCGGTCACGACGCCGGAATAGAGCGCCAGCGGCGCCTGGGTCGGCGGGGAATCGGCGAGCTCGCCGCCGCCCGCGTCGCCGCCGGAGCGGATCGCCCCGGCCGAGCCCTGCATGCCGTCGATCAGATAGCCGTAGAGGTCGCGGACCTCCGGCCCGAGCGCCCGCTGGCCGAGGAAGTACTGGGTCGGGTCCGGCGCCGCGTAGCGGGTCAGGTTGAGGATGCCGACATCGACCAGCGCCACGGTGATCCGCGCCGGCTCGCCGGCCTTGAGCCCGGTGAGCTGGACCGGCAGGGTCAGGTCCTGGCGCGGACGCGCCCGCTCCGGCGCCTTCACGGCGACGCCGAGGCTGCGCCGCTCCCGGTCCACCGAGAACCACGCCAGGCCGAGCGCCCGGCCCGGCAGGCGCTTGGCCGCTTGGTCGAGGGGTCGGTAGGCGGTGGCCACCAGGTAGGCGCCTGCGCCCCACTCGGCCTTCACCGGGAGGCTGACCGTGGTGCCGCCCTCCGGCACGCTGACCTCAAGCGTCTGGTGCACGCGGTCGCTGACGACCATCAGGCTGGCCTGACCCCTGAACTTCGGGCTGAGCTTGGCCCGCAGGGTGTCGCCGGCCGCGTAGGCGGCTTTGTCGAGGGTCAGGTCGAGGAGGTCGGGCGCCTCCGCGGTCTCGGAGCCGCCCCAGCCGACCTCGAAGCCGAGGCTCGCACTCGCCTCCGGGGCGCCCGCGGCCGAGACCTCCAGCCGGTAGCGGCCGAGGCCGACCGGCGCCTCGATCCGGCTCGGACCGGCGGCCGTGAGGTCGACGGTGCCGCTGGCGACGCGCCGGGCGGACTTCACCGCCTCGAACGACCAGCGCCCGTCCGCCCGGTACCACTGGTAGGAGGAGTCGATCCGCGACAGGGTCCAGCTCACGCCCGGCCGGGCGAGGAGCGCCCCGTCGGGGCTCGCGAACACCGCGTCGAAGCCCGCGATCCCGCCCTCCTTCAGGTCGGTGAAGCCCTTGCGCAGGGCGAGGACCGGGCCGGCCGGGAGGATCGGCAGGGTCAGGCTGCGCGACAGCGCCCGGCCGCCGGGCTCGCCGACCGCCAGCGTGATCTTCGCCTCCAGCGCCCGCGGGGCCACGACCTGCGGCACCGGCACCGTGACGGTGGCGCCGCCCTGCGCGTTCGTGGTGGCGTGGTCCTGCAGTTCCTGGGTCGCCGGCTCGACCGCCTCGTCGTCGAGACCGATGGAATAGGTCTCCAGCCCCTTGATGCCGCTGGTGGCCGCCGCCTGCACGGTCACGCTGCCCGACACGTCGAGATCGGCGCCCGGGGCGCCGTAGAGGTAGCGGGCGGCGACGTCGACCTGGGCGGCCTCGCCCCTGTTCAGGGCCGCCTGACGGGCCTTGAGGGTCACTTCCAGCCGCTCGGGGACGTAATCCTCCACCAGGAAGCTGGTCTCGCCGATCGCGGGCGCCTTCGGGTCCGTGTAGGCGGAGACCCGCCACGTGCCGTGCATCGCCCCCGACAGGAGCGGCAGCGGCAGGGCCCGGCCGCCGAGCCCCTGGTCGGGCACCGAGACGCGCCGGTACTCGACGCCGTCCGGCCGCTTGACCACCAGGGTCAGGGGCAGGTCCGGCACGGCGGCGCCGCGGGGATCGCGCAGCAGGGCGGTGAGCTGGACGGTCTCGCCCGTCCGGTAGACCCCCCGCTCCGGGAACAGGTAGGCGTCGAGGCCGCCGGTCTCGGGGCGGCCCTTCACGCCGCGGTCGGTGAGGTCGAAGGCGCCGAGGTTGAGGTCGAGGAAGCCGTAATCGCCGCCCGCCTGGGCGACCACGAGGCTCGGCGCGAGGCCGCCCTCCCCGCGGGCGAGCCCCGGATCGAAGGCGACGTGCCCCTGCGCGTCCGTGGTCCGCGTGCCCAGCACCTCGTTGTTGCGGGCGATCAGCCGGATCTCGGCGCCCGGCATCACCTGCGCGGAGGCGAGCGAGCGCAGGACCACGTGGACCCCGTCCCGCCCCTTGGTGGCGGTGAGTCCCAGGTCGGAGACCACGAACCATTGCGTGGCCTGGGTGTCGTACTCTTCGTCGGAAGCCGCCGTGCCGGAGGGGCGGGCCAGCATCACGTAGAGGCCCGGCTCCAGCTTGCCCACGGCCTGGAGGACCGGGAAGGCGGTGACGGCCTCCTGGTTCACCTCCGCCTTGGTGGTGTCGAGGGTGCCCTTCCAGACGCGCTGGCCCTTCTCGGACGCGATCGTCCGGGCGGTGGCGCCGCTGAGCTGGCCCAGGAAATCCTCCGACCGCAAGGTCGGCAGCAGGCCGCGGTCGCCGATGCGCAGCACCTCGACGTCGAGCTTCGGCGCGTTCACCGAGACGAGGGGCACGCCCGCCTGCCCGGTCCGCGGCAGGACGTAGTTGCGCCCGGTGAAGCGCACCTGCGGGGCGCGGTCGCGAACGTAGATCTCGTAATCGGCGGCCTTGAGCAGGCTCTCGCCGACGGCCGAGGGCAGGCCCTGGCGGACCACGATGGCGTAGCGGCCGCCGTGCTTGAGTCCGTCGACGCAGACCTGGGAGCCCTCCCCGGTCACGGCGGCCGCGCTGCTGCCCGACACGGCGACGAAGGGCGCGTAGTCGGTCTTGGGCCTGATCGCCTCCGAGAAGGTGAAGCAGGCCCGCGGGGCGGCGGCGTCGGAATCGACCTTGTAGTCGAGGATGCGGAATCCGTGCTCGGTCCGCAGGGTCTCGTAGGTCTCTCGGACCGGGCCGGTCTCGGCCAGGGCGAGGCTCGCCGCGTAGCCGTCGAGCGCCGGGCGCCAGGATTCCTGCTCGGCCTCCGCGGCGCCGAGCGCGGCCAGCGCTGCCGCGGCGTCGGCGGCCGTCCCGGCGCGCTCGTAGGCGCGGTAGGCGGCGGCCGTCACCCGCCCGCGCAGCCGCGACCGCCCCTGGTAGTCGTTGTCCTCCAGCGCGCCCAGGGCCGCGGCGGCCCCGCGGGCATAGGCCTGCCAGTTGCGCCCGTCGGTCGGGTCGGCCGCCACCGCGGCGGTGAGCGGCGCCAGCGCCTCGTCCGGCTTGTCGGCGGCGAGCAGGGCCAGCCCGGCGGCGCGGGACTGGCCGGCCGGCCGCAGCGGGCCTCCGGCCTCCGCCTTGAGCGCGGTCTCCAGGCGGACCGCCGCGCTGGCGAGGTCGGGCCGGACGAAGGTCCTGGCGAACGGCGCGGCGATGGCCGGCCGGGGCGCGGTGCGGGCCGCAGGCGGGGATTGCGCGAGCGGGGACTGGGCGAGAGCCGGAACGCCCGCGATTCCTCCGAGGAGCGCCAGGGCACCCGCGAGCCGTCCGAGCCGCGCCATCAGCCTGTTCTCCACCCGCCGCGACCCCGATGATTCGCCTCGGGTCCGGTCGCGCGGGAGCCTAGCACCGGCGGTCGGTGTCGCAACGCTTCGGGCCGCCGGAGGCTCTGCCCGGACCCGCGCCGAGGCTCAGAACGCCTTCAGCACCTGCTCGGCATGCTCGACGGCCACCGGGCCGGCGAAGCAGTGGGAGACCAGCGCGCGGTAATCCTGCCAGGGCTGCGAGCCGGTGAAGTCCTTCGTGTGGGCCTCCAGCGTGTCCCAGTGGATCAGCAGCCGGTAGCGCTGCGGATGCTCGATGGAGCGCCGGACCTCGAAGTGCCGGCAGCCCTTGGCCTGCTTGAAGATCGCCGAGGCCTCGGTGATGCCCTTCTCGAACTCGGCCTCCAGGCCGGGCTTGATCTCGATCTGCGCGATTTCGAGGATCATCGGTGACGTCCCTGTCTCAGGTGCGAAGGGCGCGGCCGAGCTTGGCCGCGAGGATGCGCTGCGGGCTCAGGGCCGGGTCGGCCTGGGCGGCGACCGGCAGGTAGGCGGTCTGCTCCAGCATGTAGCGGCCGCCCATGGCCCCGTGCATCACGAGGTCGGAGAAGGTCACCCAGGTCTCGCCCGGGCGGAATTCCACGTCGGCCTGGGGAGCCTCGGCCTGATAGGCCTCGTCCTGCTTGAGGGCGTCGTGCAGGTGCAGCATCAGGTGGTCGTATTCCGAGCGCTTCGCCTTGGTGATGCGCAGAGCCGCGAGCAGGCGCGCCGAGAGCGGCGAGTAGCCCGGCAGCCGCGGCAGGAACTTCTGCGCCATCGACCCGAAATCCTCGCCGACCCGCCAGCGGCGCGGCTCGCCCGCCGGGTTGACGTTGCGGAACACCCGCAGGATCCGCTTCTCTCCGATCGGGTTCGACGGGAACGCGTCGACGTGCAGGCGCGTGTCGTCGCGCCGCCAGCTCAGCTTGCGCCGGTCGACGTCGAAGGGCCGGTAGGAGGTGCCGGCGAGGCTCACCCGGTCGCGGTACTCGGGCAGATAGGTGCCGATCAGCTCGCGGGCGAAGGCGCGGTAGCGGATCAGCAGCTGGCGCAGGGCTTCCTGCTCCTCCGGCGTGCCGGCCGCCCCGCGCAGCTCGGCGGCCTCGCCGCGGATGTTGACGTTCTTGGCCTTGCCGTCCGCGAAGGGCCGCTCGGTGAACCGGCGCTCGAAGGCGCTGAACGGAAACGGCAGGTCCGGGAACAGCAGCACCGCCCCGGCCTCCAGCTCCCGCGCCAGGGAGCCGGGCGTCTCGCCGGGGGCAATTCTGCGGATCGGGCTGATCATCGTCTGCGCGCTGGCTGCCGTCACGGTGCGGCCCCCTGTAGCGGAGCCGCCGGGGGGAGGCCAGCGCCGCGCATTTCCGGTGGACGACGGGTGTCATCCACCGGCCCGGCGGAGGGCGCCCGCCCGATCGGCTTGCGCAACCGCTTCGTTCCCGGCACGTTCCTCGGCCAGCACCCGGCCCGAGAGCCCGGCGGAGGATGGCGCCGATGGCGACGTTGAAGGAATTCGAGGAAGCCCTGCGCGAGCACGGCATGAACATGGCGCTGGCGCTGCTGGAGCGCCTGCGCGAGCGCGACCGCGCGACCCGGACGGTGAAGCCCGCCCGGCGGCTGACCGGACAGAAGATGACCCCGGAACTCGCCCGGGCGATCCTGGACCTGCACGCCACGACCGGCATGACCCAGCAGGAGATCGCCTTCAAGGTCGGGGTCAATCAGGGCCGCGTGAACGAGGTGATCAAGCGCGGCAAGTGGCTGACCGACGACCCGAGCGCCCCGGAGGCCGTGGCCCGCGACAAGGCGGTGGCCCGGATGCGCGGCGACCCGAAGCCCAAGAGGCCGCCCGCCGCCCGCCCCGCCTCCGGGCGGGCCAAGGAGCGCAAGGCCGCGCCGCCGAAGGCGCGCAACCAGGGTCAGCTGGCATTGGGGGATCTTTAAGGGCCTGCAGCACCCTCGTCCTGGCGAGCGGAGCGAAGCGAGTGAGGGCAGCGCGATCCCGCGAAGCGCGGCGCTCCCGGGTTGCCTCGCTCCGCGCGCGAGGACGCTGAGCTACGAACCCTCCGGGTTCCCGGAGCGGCCGCTCACCCCGCCGGCGCGAAATGGCCCCGGTAGCGCGCGCCGATCACCTCGACCGGCAGCGTGACGAACACGTCCGTCGTGCCGAACTGGCGGTCGATCACCGCGCCATCGCCGAAGGTCGCGCCGAGGCGCAGGTAGCCCTTGATCAGCGGCGGCAGGGCCTGCAGGGCGGCCTTGGCATCCACCGCCTCGCGCGGCATCCGGTCCATCGCCACCGCCCGCTCCGGCAGCGCCCGAGCCCGCCAGCCCTCCGGCGCGCGGGCATGGTGGTGCAGGAAGGCGAGCGGAAGGGCCAACCGGTCCGGATCGGTACCCTCCAGGCTCGCGCAGCCGATCAGCGCGTCGATCCGGTGGTGCAGGACGTAGGCGTAGATCCCCTGCCACAGCAGCTCGACGGTCCGCTTGCTCCGGTAGGGCTTGAGCACGCAGGAGCGGCCGAGTTCCAGGAGCCGCCGGTGCCCCTGCGCGGCGAGCAGCGGCGCGAGGTCGTACTCGCTCTCGGAATAGAAGCCGGTGTGCCGCTCGGCCACCTCGCCGCGCAGCAGCCGGTAGGTGCCGACGACCTTCGGGCGCGGCTCGACGAACGGCTTCTTCCGCCTCGGCACCGCGTGGTCGAGAACGAGCAGGTGGTCGCAGACCGCGTCGTAGCCGTCGACGTCGCGGCGGGACAGCGCGGCGAGCCCGGAGGGCACCGCCGACATCTCCTCGTAGAAGACCTTGTAGCGCAGCCGCTGGGCCCGCCGAATCTCGGATTTCCGCGTCGCCAGCCGGACCTCGAGGCTGCCGATGCGGCCGAGGCTGCGGCCCTCGAACGGCTCGGGCAGGCGGATCGCCCGCTCGGCCGAGAGCACGTCGTCGATTCCGCCCGCGCCCGCGACGCCCGGCAGCGGGACTGCCCGGCGGCGCAGCTTGGCGATCGGCGCGCCGACGCCCCACTGCACGCCCTTGTGCCAGCCGGCTCCGAGCGCGCTGTAGGCTCCGCGGGCGAGATTGGCGACCATGGTCGGGTTCACTCCGGGTGCGCGTCCGTGCACCGTCGAATCCGACAGAGAGCACGACGGCCACACGCCATTATGACAGCCGCCACGAGAAAGCGCCCCGGCCGGGGCCGGGGCGCTCCGAGAGCCTGATCGGGGCCCGATCAGAACCTGACGGTTCCGCCTCGGGCGGGATCAGGCGGCCTGCTGGACCGCGTCCTTGCGGACGTCGCCCTCGATCACCGGGGCGCTGGGGCGCGCCGCCGAGGCGATCTCGATGCGACGGGGCTTCTTCGCCTCCGGGACCTCGCGGACGAGGTCGATGTGGAGGAGGCCGTTCTCCAGCGCCGCGCCCGTCACCTGGACGTGGTCGGCGAGCTGGAACCGGCGCTCGAAGGCGCGGGCCGCGATGCCCTGGTGCAGGAACTCCGCCTTGCCCTCGGCCTTGCGCTCGCCCTTCAGCGTGAGCGCGTTCTCCCGCACCTCGATCGACAGGTCGGACTCGGTGAAGCCGGCGACCGCGACGGTGATGCGGTAGGCGTTCTCGCCGGTCCGCTCGATGTTGTAGGGCGGGTAGGTCGGGGCCGCCTCGGCGCTCGCGAACTGGTCGAGGGCGGAGAACAGGCGATCGAAGCCGACGGTGGAGCGGTACAGGGGAGCGAGATCGAACTGACGCATGACATATCCTCGTCTGAGCAACATGCAATTCCGGTCCGCCCGATGGGCCGGACCCGTCTCTCGTGCCGCCTGACGGCCGGCACAGACGAGATATCGGAGGGGGAAAATCGCGCTTCAAGACCCCCGGCGATGGCGGGAAACGAGATTTTTTCGCTACGGTCGCACAGTGCATCGGAGGGTGCAGCGACCGGTGCGCGGAGGCGCTGAGGTGAGGCCAGTGAGACGCTTCGACGGTGATACCGGGCGCGAGCCGCCGCTCCTGACCCTGCGCAGCACGCCCGACAACCCGGTCCCGCCGGGCGGCACGCTGATCGCCGTCGGCACGCGCGACGACTGCACCCTGCGGGCGGCCTACTGGCAGACGACGGCGCGCACCTGCCGGGGCACCGTCTGCCTGCTCCAGGGCCGGGCCGAGTTCATCGAGAAGTACTACGAGACGATCCACGAGCTGCGCGCCCGGGGCTTCGCGGTCGTCGCCTTCGACTGGCGCGGCCAGGGCGAATCGGACCGGCGGGTGGACGATCCACACAAGGGCCACGTCGCCCGATTCGACGATTACCGCCTCGACCTGCGGGCCGTGGCCGAGACGATCCTGGTGCCGCTGATGCCCGAGCCCCATGTCGGCCTCGCCCATTCCATGGGCGGATGCGTCGCCCTCCTCGCGGCCCTCGACGGCGCGCTGCCGTTCCGGCGGCTGGTGACCCTGGCGCCGATGCTGTCGATCCGGATGATTCGCTGGCCGGCCGGCGCCGCGATCCTGTCGCGGGGGCTGCAGCGGCTCGGCCTCGGGAGCCGCTACATCCCGTTCGGCAAGCCGGTCTCGATCGCCACCAACCCGTACGCCGGCAACCGCCTGTCGCGCGATCCCGTCCGCTACGCCCGCAACGCCGCGGCGGCCCGACAGGTCGGCGCCGGCGCGGTCGGCGACCCGACGATCGCGTGGCTCGCCGAGGCGTTCCGCGCGATGGCGCGGCTGCGCGACCCGCGGGCGGCGCCGCGGATCGGGCTGCCGACCCTGATCGTCGCGGCGGGCGCCGACCCGGTCTGCGGCACGGCGGACACCGAGCGCTTCGCCGCCCGGCTGAAGGCCGGCCACATCCTGGTCCTGCCGGATTCCCGGCACGAGATCCTGACCGAGCGCGACGCGATCCGGCAGGATTTCTGGGCGGCCTTCGAGGCCTTCGTGCCGGGCTCGCCCCTGCCGACCCACGCGGAGGTCGAGGCGCACGCCGTCGCGGTGCCGGTCGCCTGAGGCGTCAGCCGCCGAGATCCGGGTCGATGTCCCGGGGGCGCACGAACCGGTCGAGGCGCCCGCGTCCCGGCGCGATCTCCGCCCAGTGGTCGCCGTCGAAGTCGATCACCGCGCAGGCCGCCGTCGGGAATTCCAGGGCCAGCCGGTCCCGGGCCGCCCGCGGTCCCGACCCGGCGAGCGCCGCCGCGAGGTCGCCGAGGCCCGGGTTGTGGCCGACCACGATCAGCGTGGCGGCCGCGTCGGGCGCCTGCCGGATCACCCCGAGGATCCGATCCGCCGGCGCCTCGTAGATCTCGGAGTGCCAGCGCGTCTCGGGGCTGCCGAGGGCGGCCTCCACCGCGGCCCAGGTCTCGCGGGTCCGCGCGGCGGTGGAGACCAGGGCGAGATCCGGGCACAGGCCCTCCCGCGCGAGGTGGGCGCCCACCGCCGGGGCGGCGCGTCGCCCGCGCTCGTTGAGCGGGCGCTCGTGGTCGGCCACGCCCGGCGGACGGTCGGACTTGGCGTGCCGCAGCAGGATCAGCCTGCGCATGAGCGAACCTCTGACGCGAATCGTGGGCCGGCCTCGGGGCTCCTGGTTCCGGCGCGCGCGCCCAGACCGGGCGGCGCCCGCTCACCTCCGGTTAGCCGAAAGCGCCCCGTGCGGGAACCTCGGCTTTGCCCTCATCGTTCCGACCGCGAGCCGTCCGCGCACGACCCGCGGCCCGATCCGCGGCGCGACGGTCTCTGGCCAGGAGGCTGCCCGATGGACCGATCCGCCCGCGTCACCGAGATCCTGTCGTGGTACGGGGCCGACAGCCCCGGGACCCTCACCAACCTCGCCCGGATGCTGGAGCACGGGAAGCTCGGCGGCACCGGCAAGATGCTGATCCTGCCCGTCGACCAGGGCTTCGAGCACGGGCCCGCGCGCAGCTTCGGCCCGAACCCGCCGGCCTACGACCCGCACTACCATTTCGAGTTGGCCCTGGCGGCCGGCTGCAACGCCTACGCGGCGCCGCTCGGCTTCCTGGAAGCGGGCGCGCGCGACTATGCCGGGCGCATCCCGCTCATCCTGAAGCTCAACGACCACGACCTCCTCGCCGACGAGGAGGATCCCGAGCAGGCGATCACCGGCTCGGTGGCGGACGCCCTGCGCCTCGGCGCCTGCGCGATCGGCTTCACGATCTACCCGGGCTCGGCCCACCGCAACGCCATGTACGGGCAGATCCGCGAGATCGCCGAGGAGGCCAAGAGCGTCGGCCTCGCCGTGGTGATCTGGTCCTACGCCCGCGGCTCTGCCCTCTCGAAGGAGGGCGAGACCGCCATCGACGTGATCGGCTACGCGGCCCAGATCGCCGCGCAGCTCGGCGCCCACATCATCAAGGTCAAGCTGCCCTCGGCCCATATCGAGCAGCCGGCGGCCAGGAAGGTCTACGAGTCGACCGGCATCCCGATCGGCACGGCGGCCGAGCGCGTCCGCCACGTGGTGCAATGCGCCTTCAACGGGCGGCGGATCGTGATCTTCTCCGGCGGGGCCCATGCCGAGGAGGCGACGTTCCTCGACGAGATCCGCGCCATCCAGGCGGGCGGCGGGTTCGGCTCGATCGTCGGCCGCAACGCCTTCCAGCGCTCGAAGGCGGACGCCCTGTCGCTGCTCGGCAAGATCACCGACATCTACGCGGGCCGCTGAGGCGGGCCGCGCCTCAGCCGCCGCCGCGGGCCAGTCGGGCGAGCCCGTCGCGGGTCGACCCGGCCGGCCGCCAGCCGAGGGACGCGAGCCCGTCGGCGCGGGCGACGAGCCCCTCGGCGACGCGGGCGAACTGCGCGTCCCGGCCGGTCAGCCGGCAGGCCAGCCGGAGGAGCCCGGCCGGCACCGGGACGAGGCCCGGGCCGCGCCCGAGGCCCTGGCGCAGGGACGCGATCATCTCGGGCAGGCTGAGCGGGTCCGGGTCGGCCGCGACGAGGGCCCGGTTCAGGGGGGCGGGCGCCGCCAGCACCGCGTCCACGGCGCCCGACAGGCTCTCCAGCGAGATCAGCGAGCGCCGCGCCGCGAGGCCGCCCAGCGGCAGCGGGTAGGGGCTGCGCGCCAGCCGCAGGAGCGCGGCCATGTTGCCCTTCACGCCGGCCCCGTAGACGAGGACGGGGCGCAGCGCGACCCAGTCCAGGCCGATCTCGGCGAGCGCCGCCTCGGCCTCCAGCTTGGAGCGGCCGTAGGCGTCGGTGGGCCGGGGCGGATCGCCCTCCCCGACCACGCCCGGCGCGCTCGCCCCGACCTGCGCGCGGATCGACGACAGGAACACGAAGCGACGCACCTTCGCGCGCGCCGCGGCCTCCGCCAGCCGGCGCGTCGCCTCGGTGTTGAGCGTGCGGTAGTCGTCCTCCGGTGCCCCCGACATGGCATGGGCGAGGCCGGCCGAATGCACCACCGCGTCGACGCCGCTGAGGGCCGCGGCCATGTTGATCGGGCGGGTCAGGTCGCCCACGACCGCGCTCGCCGCGCCCTCCGGCACGGTCGTGGGCCGGCGCAGCAGCACGCGGACCCGGTAGCCCCGCGCGGTGAGGTCGGCGAGCAGGTGGCGGCCGATGAAGCCGGTCGCCCCGGTGAGCGCGATGAGTCCGGTCACGGCTGGGCGGCACCTTTCACGGCTGGGCGGCACCTTCGGCTGGGCCCGGTGCCGGGGCGCGGGCGAAGCGGCGGAGCAGGGCGGCGACCAGGGCGAGCCCGGCAGCCGATGCGGCGAGCGTGACCGTCCAGGACGGCCAAAACAAGGTCGCGGCGGCGAGCGCCGCCAGGGCGAGATTGACCGCGAACACCCGCCCGACCACGCCGGGCACGCCGAGCCCGTTGACGGTGGCCCGCTGGTAGTAGTGCCCGCGATGGGCCTCCCAGACCCGCTCGCCCCGCGCCGCCCGGGCGGCGAGGGTCAGGCTGGCATCGGCGAGGTAGACGAGCGGCAGCAGCAGGGCGGCGGCGAAGCCGCCCGCCAGGGCGAGCTGGCACAGCAGCCACGCGGTGACGAGCCCGACCGGCAGCGAGCCGACATCCCCGAGGAAGAGCCGCGCGACCGGCCGGTTGAACGGCGCGAAGCCCAGCACCGCCCCCAGGAGGCTCGCCGCCACCAGGGTCGGCAGCGGCGGCAGGTGCCCGACGAGGCCGATGAGCAGGAGCGCGCCCGCCACCGGGACGATCTCCGCGACCGTCATCCAGTCGAGCCCGTCCATGAAGTTCGTCAGGTTGACGAACCAAAGGCCCGCCAGCAGCGCGAGGCCGCGCTCCAGCCAGAGCGGCAGGCCCGGCAGCAGGCGCCCGTCGAGGTGCCAGACCAGCAGGCCGACCACGACGGCCTGCACGGCGAGCCGCAGGGCGGCCGGCAGCGGCCGGACGTCGTCCACGGCGCCGAGGAGCGCCAGGGCCAGGGCGCCGCCCGCGAGCCAGATCCAGTCCGGCCGGCCGCCGATCTCCGGCGCCGCGATCAGCAGGCCCGAGATCGTGACCAGGGCCGTCACCACGGCGATCCCGCCCCCCTGCGGGGTCGGCACGGTGTGGCTGGAGCGGGCGTTCGGCCGGGCCAGGGCGTAGCGCTGCAGCAGCGGGCGCAGGCGCAGGATCAGGCCCGCCGAGAGGGCGGCGGCGAGGGGTACCGCCAGGAGCAGGATCGTGGTCAGTGCGGGCGGCAAGTTGGGCGGCAAGTTGGGCGGCATGTCGGGCGGCAGGGCGGGCGGTATGGTGCCGTCCTACGCGATCTGCCGCCCGACCGTGAGGGGCTCCCTACGCGGCCCGCACCGTGGCGAGGAAGCGCGCGACCTCCGCCCCGAGATGCTCGGACTGGCGCGACATCTCGGTCGCGGCGCCGAGCACCTGGGCGGCGGCGGTGCCGGTCTCCTCGGCGGACTGGGCGAGGCTCGCGATGGTGCCGGTCACCGCGCCGGTGCCGGCGGCCGCCTCGGCGACGTTGCGGACGATCTCCTGGGTGGCCGCGCCCTGCTGCTCCACGGCGGCCGCGATGCTGGCGGCCACGCCGTCGATCTCGCGGATGCGCCGGCCGATCCCGTCGATCGCCGACGCGGCCTGCCCGGTGGAGGACTGGATCCGGCCGATCTGGCCGGTGATCTCCTCGGTGGCCCGGGCGGTCTGCTCGGCGAGCGCCTTGACCTCCGAGGCGACGACCGCGAAGCCGCGGCCCGCGGCGCCGGCGCGCGCCGCCTCGATCGTGGCGTTGAGCGCCAGCAGGTTGGTCTGGGCGGCGATCCCGGAGATCAGCGCCACCACGTCGCCGACCTTCGCGGCCGCGCTGCTCAGGTCCTGGACCAGCGCCACCGTGTTGGTCGCCTCCGCGACGGCGACCCGCGCGAGCTCCGCCGAGCCGCTGACCTGCCGGCCGATCTCCTGCACGGAGGAGCCCAGCTCCTCGGCGGCGGCCGCGACGGTGTTGACGTTGGCGGCGGCGTCGCTCGCCGCGCTCGTGACGGTGCCGGACTGCCCGGCCGCGTCCGCCGCGCTGCCGGTGAGGGACCGCGCGGTCGCCTCCAGCTCGGTCGCCGCCGCCGACACGCCGCCGACGATGCCGCCCACCGCCTGCTCGAAGGCGTCGGCCATGGCCCGGGTCGCGGCGCGGCGCTGCGTCTCGGCGTCCGCGCGGGCCAGCGCCGTCTCGGCTTCCAGGGCGCGCGCGCGGACGAGGTTGTCGCGGAACACCACCACGGAGCCCGCCAGAGCCCCGATCTCGTCGCGGCGCTCCTGCCCGGGGATGGCCACCTCGGCGTCGCCCGCCGCGAGGCGCTGCGTCACCGCGCTGATGGTCCGGAGCGGCCGGCTGACGCCGCGGGTCACCAGCACGAACGCCCCGAGCGCCACCGCCAGGGCGAGGCCGGCGAGCGCCAGCACGTTCCGCTTGGCGGCGTCGTAGGTCTGCGCGATCAGCGTGCCGCTCGCCTGCGACCCGTCGCCGTTCAGGGCGACGAGCTTCTCCCAGTCGGCCATGATGGCGCGGATGCTGTCCGACATCGTCGTGTTGTAGATCCGCTGACCGCCGGCGACGTCGCCCGCCTCGGCCTTGGCCACCGCCTCCCGCTGCTGCTCGGCGTAGGTGGCCACGTGCTGGCGGAAGGCCGCGTAGGCCTCGCGCTCGGGCTGGGTCAGCGGCAGGGCCTCGTATCGGGCGTACTGGGCGGCGAGCAGCGCGTCGCGCTTGGCGATCTGGTCGGCGACCTCGGCCCGCAGCTCGGGCGTGTCGGCGGTGATCAGGCGGACGGCGTTGACCCGCTGCCGCATGAAGTTGATCCCGATCCGGCCGAGGGCATCGGTGGCCGGGATGCGGGTGTCGCGCAGCTGCGCGGCGGCGGATTCGATGCGGCCGAGCTCGGCCAGCGAGAGGCCGCTCGTCGCGGCGATCAGCAGCACCAGGGCTGCGAGGCACAGGCCGAGCTTGGCCGCGATGGAGATACCGGCGCGCATAGGATTCGTCCCCGGTCCCGCAGGTGGGACCGGGGCCTATGCTTGTCTGAGAAATATTAAGGTTGTTTGGTCCTGCCCGGACCGCGCGCGGTCCGGGCAGGCTCGGTCCGCTAGTAGACCTGAGCCTCTGCGCGCGGCTGGTTCGACGGGCCGTCCCGGCGCTCCAGGCCCCTCTCCACCACCTTGGCGAGCCCGACCATGATCTGGTCGATGGCGTAGTCCTTCGGCGTGTAGACGGCGCGCACGCCCATGTTCTTGAGGACCAGCTCGTCCTCCGGCGAGATGATGCCGCCGACCACCACCGGGATGTGGTCGAGCCCCGCCTCCCGCATCTTGGCGCGGACCTCCCGCACCAGCGGCACGTGGGATCCGGACAGGATCGACAGGCCGACCACGTGGGCGCCGGTCTCCTTGGCCTTCGCGACGATCTCGGCCGGCGTCTGGCGGATGCCGTCGTAGGTGACGTCGAAGCCGACGTCCCGGGCGCGGAGCGCGATCTGCTCGGCGCCGTTGGAATGGCCGTCGAGGCCGGGCTTGCCGACCACGAGCTTCGGCGTCTCGCCGAGCCGCTCGCCGAGATCGGCGATCAGGAGCTTGGCCTCCTCGGCCGCGCCGCTGGAGACCGTCTCGACCGTCACGCCGGTGGGGGCCCGGTACTCGCCGAACACCGCGCGCAGGCGCGCGCCCCACTCGCCCGTCGTGACGCCGGCCTTGGCGGCCTCGATCGAGGGCGGCATGATGTTGGTGCCGGAGCGCGCCGCCTGCTCCAGGGCGTCGAGGGCTTGGCCGACGGCGTTCTCGTCGCGGCGGCCGCGCCACTCGCGGATCCGGCTCTGCGCCTCCATCTCGACGGTCTCGGAGACGGAGAAGATCGCCCCCTCCCCGGCCGTGAGCGGCGACGGCTCGCCCTGCTGCCACTTGTTGACGCCGACGACGATCTGCTCGCCGGCCTCGATGGCCGAGATCCGGCGGGCGTTCGACTCCACCAGCGCGCGCTTGAGCGCGCCGGTCTCCACCGCCGCGACCGCGCCGCCGATGCCGCCGATCCGCTCCAGCTCGGCGCGGGTCTGCGCCTTCAGCTCCTCGACCTTGGCCTCGATCACGTGGCTGCCGTCGAAGATGTCGTCGTATTCCAGCAGGTCGGTCTCGAAGGCCAGGATCTGCTGCATGCGCATGGACCATTGCTGGTCCCAGGGCCGCGGCAGGCCGAGCGCCTCGTTCCAGGCCGGGAGCTGCACCGCGCGGGCGCGGGCGCGCTTGGACAGCGTCACCGCCAGCATCTCGATCAGGATGCGGTGGACGTTGTTCTCCGGCTGCTGCTCGGTGAGCCCCAGAGAGTTCACCTGCACGCCGTAGCGGAAGATGCGCTTCTTCGGGTCGTCGATGCCGTAGCGCTCCCGGGCGATCTCGTCCCAGAGCTCCGAGAACGCCCGCATCTTGCAGATCTCGGTGACGAACCGCAGGCCCGCGTTCACGAAGAACGAGATCCGGCCGAACACCTCCGGGAAGCTCGCGGCGTCGAATTCGGGGTCCTCGCGCACGGTGTCGAGCACCGCGATGGCGATGGCGAGCGCGTAGGAGAGCTCCTGGACCGGCGTCGCCCCCGCCTCCTGAAGGTGGTAGGAGCAGACGTTCATCGGGTTCCACTTCGGCACGTTCCGGGTCGTGAACAGGATCACGTCCTTGGTGAGCCGGAGGGACGGCGCGGGCGGGAACACGTAGGTGCCGCGCGACAGGTACTCCTTGATGATGTCGTTCTGGGTCGTGCCCTGGAGCGCGGCGATCGGCGCGCCCTGCTCCTCGGCCACCGCGAGGTAGAGCGCCAGCAGCCACGGGGCCGTGGCGTTGATCGTCATCGAGGTGTTCATCTGGGCGAGCGGGATGTCCTGGAACAGGGTCCGCATGTCGCCGAGATGCGCGATCGAGACGCCGACCTTGCCGACCTCGCCGCGGGACAGCTCGTGGTCGGGGTCGTAGCCGGTCTGGGTCGGCAGGTCGAAGGCGACCGACAGGCCGGTCTGGCCCTTGGCGAGGTTGCCCCGATAGAGCTTGTTGGACTCCGCCGCGGTCGAGTGCCCCGCGTAGGTGCGGATGATCCAGGGCTTGTCGCGGCTCGACTTGTCGCTCCTGGTCTCGGCGACGCTCGCGCCCATTCCTCGCCTCCGTGTGATCTTTGTATCCGCGCGGGGCGCGGCCTTGCGGTCACCGTAGCGAAGGGTTGGGCACGCGTCATCCGGGACGGAAGTGCAAGACGCCCGACCGGGCTTTCCCGGCTCATGAAAAAACTTGCCCGCCGGAACAGCGGGATTTGAAGGCGCCGCGGCGCGCGGCCGCCCGCACGCCGTCCGCGACCGCCGCCCGGACGGACCCCGCCGACGGTCGCGGACGGCTTTGTCAGTGCTGGTATAAAGTCCACCTGATCTGTTCTTCGCGGGACCTGCCGCTGTTCAGGCGCGAGAGAGCACGTCTTACCAAGGACTTAGAGCTGCATGTGCTCGCCGGGCGTCCGGGAGCAGCTCAGGTTCGCGGCGGCGGGGTCGGGGAAGGTCTCGGCACCGGGGCGGTCAAGGCCAGCGCCGAATAATACTTGATCTGCCGGAAAGCCGATTTTGAATACGTGGCTGCGCGCCCTGTGCTCGCGCTTTTTTCATGTCGGAAACCGTCGGCTTTCGACTTTCGGCCCACTTGGACGCCTCCGGCATCGCCGTTATAGCGCGATGGAGAACCGCGGCCGTGAGCAACACGCGGGACGAGAGGAGAGCGAGATGGCGGCGAGCGCTGCGATCAGTCCGACGGGCGGGGAGGTCAAGGACCTCTACGAGATGGGTGAAATCCCGCCGCTGGGTCATGTGCCGGCCAAGATGTATGCCTGGGCGATCCGGCGCGAGCGGCACGGACCCCCGGAGCAGTCCCACCAGCTCGAGGTGCTGCCGGTCTGGGAGATCGGCGACGACGAGGTGCTGGTCTACGTCATGGCGGCGGGCGTCAACTACAACGGCGTCTGGGCGGGCCTCGGCGAGCCGATCTCGCCCTTCGACGTCCACAAGGGCGAGTACCACATCGCGGGCTCCGACGCCTCCGGCATCGTCTGGAAGGTCGGCTCCAAGGTGAAGCGCTGGAAGGTCGGCGACGAGGTCATCGTCCACTGTAACCGGGACGACGGCGACGACGAGGAGTGCAACGGCGGCGACCCGATGCTGTCGCCCTCGCAGCGCATCTGGGGCTACGAGACCGGCGACGGCTCCTTCGCGCAGTTTTGCCGGGTGCAGTCGCGTCAGCTCATGACGCGGCCCAAGCACCTCACCTGGGAGGAGGCCGCCTGCTACACGCTGACGCTCGCCACCGCCTACCGCATGCTGTTCGGCCACGCCCCGCACACGGTGAAGCCGGGCCAGAACGTGCTGATCTGGGGCGCCTCGGGCGGTCTCGGCGTGTTCGGCGTGCAGCTCTGCGCGGCCTCGGGCGCCAACGCCATCGCGGTGATCTCGGACGAGTCGAAGCGCGACTACGTGATGAGCCTCGGCGCCAAGGGCGTCATCAACCGCAAGGACTTCGACTGCTGGGGCCAGCTCCCGAAGGTCAACAGCCCCGAGTTCCACGCCTGGACCAAGGAGGCGCGGAAGTTCGGCAAGGCGATCTGGGACATCACCGGCAAGCAGGACGTCGACATCGTGTTCGAGCATCCCGGCGAGGCGACCTTCCCGGTCTCGGCGCTGGTGGTGAAGCGCGGCGGCATGGTGGTGTTCTGCGCCGGTACGACCGGCTTCAACATCACCTTCGACGCCCGCTACGTCTGGATGCGGCAGAAGCGCATCCAGGGCTCGCACTTCGCCCACCTCAAGCAGGCCTCGGCGGCGAACCAGTTCGTGCTCGACCAGCGGATCGACCCGTGCATGAGCGAGGTCTTCCCCTGGGACAAGATCCCCCAGGCCCACACCAAGATGTGGAAGAACCAGCACCCGCCGGGCAACATGGCCTGCCTCGTCAACTCACCGCGCGCCGGCCTGCGCACGGTCGAGGACGTGATCGAGGCCGGTCCGCTGAAGCGGTAGGGCGCTCGATCGGACCGGCCCCGCCGCGCTCGCGCGGGGCCGGTCCGATCGGCTAAGCTCGCGGCGTCCCGCGCCGACTCGCTGACCGGTTCGGTGTGCCGGGACGCGCGGATGACGGGCCCACGCGATCCTGACAGGACCCGGCCCCGATCCGAACAGGGGGCACGGATTTGACCGGCGACGACGAGGCTCACGTCTACGACGAGGCGACGGGCGAGTGGCTCCCGCCCGGGTCCGCCGCCACGCCCCCCGAGACGAGGGCCGTCCGCGACGCGGCCGGCAACGTCCTGGCCGACGGCGATTCGGTCACGCTGATCAAGGACCTCAAGGTCAAGGGTGCCAACCAGACCCTGAAGCAGGGCACGGTCATCCGGTCGATCCGGCTCACGGACGATCCGGACGAGATCGACTGCCGCCACGACACCATCAAGGGTTTGGTGCTGCGCACCGAATTCGTGCGCAAGCGCTGAGCGGACGGTCCGGTCGGGGCCTCGCGCTGCCGGCGCGACCCCGATCCTCGCGTCAGCGCCGCCGCGTCTCGTCCTGCGGCAGGTGGCGGCCGTAGGCCTCCTGCTTCTCCGCACGCTCCTGGATCAGGTCGGCGTAGGCCTGCCGCATCTCCGGCGACACGCTGATGCTCTTTCCCTTGGCGGCCTTGCGCTTGGGCGCCTTCTTGAAGGTGTTGTTCGTGTCGCTCATGCCGGGCTCCGCGTCGAACCGTGGCGGCATCGCGTAGCCGGACGAGCGATCCGGGATCCGGCCGCCGCCCAGGGCCGGGTATCCGCCCTGTAGCGCATCGCGGTTCCGGACGCACGGTCGCCGGGACCGGATTGACCTGGCCTGTCGCCGCGGCCTCTGCCAGGATCGGGACGTCGAGGGTCGGAGGGCGGGAATGGATTCGGGTGACGCGTCGCGGTGTCGGATCCCGGACGCCCCGCGCGGCCGCGCCCGGCGCGCGACGGCCCTCGCGATCCTGATCGCCCTCGGGACCGGGCCGGTCGCCGGCCAGGACCGGCCGGCCCCCGCGCGGGTCGCGCCGAGACCCGCGCCGGCGCCCGGAGCGCTGGCCGATCCCGCCTTCGAGGCGATGAGGGCGGGCTTCGAGGCCCTCCCGGAGGCCGACCGCAAGGCCGTCCAGGACGCCCTGGTCTGGACCGGCGACTTCAACGCCGTGGTGTCGGGGGCCTTCGGACGTCGGACCTTCGAGGCGCTCAACGCCTACGCGGCCCGGACAGGCGGGGCCGACCCCCTCGATTCGCGTGGCCGGGCGGCGCTGCTGGCCGCCGGCGCGGCGGCGCGGAACGCGGCGCGCTTCCGCGTCGCGGTCGATCCCAGGACCGGCGCCGTGATGGGCGTGCCCGAGAGGCTCCTGGCGAAACGGACCGCCCTGCCCTCCGGAACCCGCTGGCAGAGCCAGGACGGGCGCGTGACCCTCGAATCCCGCGCCTTCCCGCCGGGGACCGAGAGCCTGGACGCGCTGTTCGAGAAGGCGACCGCGCCGCTCCCCGGCCGCAAGGTGACCTACAAGCTGCGGCGGCCGGACACCGTGGTGGTCACCGCCGAGACCGGGCCGGGCTTGTCCTACATCCGCTACGCGTCCGGCCCCGAGGGCGTGCGCGGTTTCCTGCTCGGCTACGACCGCGCCCTCGCGCCGGAGGTCGACCGGCTCGTCATCGCCGTGGCGAACGCCTTCGTGCCGTTTCCGGACCCCGCCGCGGCGCCGGCCGCCCAGCTTTCGGCGGGCCCGGCGCCGGCGACCCGCGCCGCCGCAAACCCGGCGCCCTCGCCGCAGGCCGCCGCCCCCCTGAGGCCGGCGAGCCTCTCCCCCGCGCCGGCATCGGGCGCGGGTCTCGCGGTGGCGCCGGGACGCGTTCTGACCGCCTCCGCCGTGCTGGAGGGCTGCGCGCAGCCCCGCGTCGGCGCGACGCCGGTGCGGGTGCTCGCCACCGATCCGGCCGGCCTCGCCCTCCTCGATGTGCCCGGCGCCCCCGCCCCGCTCCGGGCCGCGATCCGGATCGAGCCCGTCGGTGCCGAAGAGAGCGTGATCGCCCTGGCGCCGGGCCCCGACGGGGTCCAGGCCGCCCCCGGCGAGGTGCGGGGCGGCGACGTGATCGCGGCGCTCCAGCCAGGTTCCGGCGGCGCGCCGGTGCTCGAACGGTCGGGGACCCTCGTCGGGCTCGTCGCCCGCTACCCCGCGGCGCCGCGCCGGGTCGCCGGGGTGGTGCCGCCGGCGCGCCTGCCGCTCGTGCCGGCGCGGGCGATCCACGCCTTCCTCTCCGCCCAGGGCGTCCCCCCGGCGCCGCCGCAGCCGGGTGGCGGGCCCGGCGCGGTCGCGCCCGCCGTGGTGGGGATCACCTGCCGCTAGGGTGCGCGCCGCGGGCGGATCCCCTGGCGCCCGGCGGCCGGCATCTGCGGCCGTCCGGGGACTTGGGCGGACGGTTCCTCCGCCCAGGCGACGGGCTGCGGCTCAGAGCCGCCCGGTGACCAGGAGCACGATCAGCACGATCAGCAGGATGCCGCCCAGACCGAAGCCGGGACCGCGATACGCGCCGCCGCCGAGGAAGCCGCCGCCGCCGAAGGCCAGGATGATCAGGATGATGAGCAGGATGGTGACAAGGGACATCGGTCGCGTTCTCCGGACGGTCGCGCTGGTGCGAGCGTGACCGTTCAAACGCTGCGACATTCCGTTCCGTTCAACGCCAAGCCACGCTTTTGTGAGGAAAATTCCGGATGAGGCTCGGGCCTCAAGCGTGCCAGTCGGGCAGGGCCTCCTGCGGCGCGTCGAGCCAGCCCGGAACCGGCAGGCCGCGCTCGGCGAGGAAGGCCGGGTTGAACAGCTTCGAGGCGTAGCGGGCCGCCCCGTCGCAGAGGATCGTCACGATGGTGTGACCGGGCCCGAGGTCCCGGGCCAGCCGGATCGCCCCGGCGACGTTGATGCCCGACGAGCCGCCCAGCGACAGCCCCTCCTCCCGCATCAGCCCGAAGACGATGTCGAGGGCCTCGCGGTCCGGGATCCGGAAGGCGCGGTCGGGGGTGAAGCCCTCGAGGTTGCGGGTGATCCGCCCCTGCCCGATCCCTTCGGTGATCGAGGAGCCCTCGGCCTTCAGTGTGCCGGTCGTGTAGTGGGCATAGAGGGCCGAGCCCTCGGGGTCCGACAGCGCGATCCGCACCTGCGGGTTGCGGGCGCGCAGGGCCTCGGCGGTGCCGGCCAGCGTGCCGCCGGTCCCGGCCGCGCAGACGAAGCCGTCGACACGGCCGCCGGTCTGCGCCCAGATCTCCGGGCCGGTGCCGTCGACATGGGCCTGCCGGTTGGCGACGTTGTCGAACTGGTCTGCGAAGAAGGCGCCCGCCGGCTCGGTGGCGGCGAGTCTGTCCGCGAGCCGCCGGGCCACGTGGACGTAGTTGTTCGGGTTGGCGAAGGGCACCGCCGGCACCTCCACCAGCCGGGCACCCGCGAGCCGCAGGGTCTGCTTCTTCTCCTCGGACTGGGTGGCCGGGATGACGATCAGCGTCCGGTAGCCGCGCACCGAGGCCACCAGGGCGAGGCCGATGCCGGTGTTGCCGGCGGTGCCTTCGACGATCGTGCCGCCCGGGCGGATCAGGCCCCGCGCCTCCGCGTCCCGAACGATGGACAGCGCCGCGCGGTCCTTCACCGACAGGCCGGGATTGAGGAACTCCGCCTTGCCGTAGATGGTGCAGCCGGTCTCCTCGGAGGCGCGGCGCAGGCGGATCAGCGGCGTCTGGCCGACGGCGGCCAGGATGTCGGGGGCGGGTTCGCGACTCGGTCCGGTCATGGTCGGGAGCCTAGGGTGCCGCGCGGCCGCTGGCGAGCCTCACCCGAACACGTGCCCGCCGTTGATCCGCAGGCCGACCGGGTGGCCGGCCGGGTAGCGCACGCCGTCGAAATCCTCCACGGCGAGGACGCGACCTTCGGGGTCGGCCACCTCGATCCGCTGGCGGCCCTGCGTCCGGTACGAGCTGCGCACCGTGCCGGACAGGTGCGCGGCCTCGGGCTCGGCGAGCTGCAACTGCCAGGGCCGGACGTAGAGCTTGACCGGACCGAACAGGCTGGCGGGCGCCGCCACCGGGGTCTCCCGGCCCCGGACCAGCACCCGGCCGCCCTCGGCGATCGCCTCGACCTCGACGGAATCGCCGAGGAACTTCATCACGGTGGCGGAGGCCGGGTTCTCCTGCACCTCGTCGGGCGTGCCGACCTGCTCCAGGCGGCCGCGGTCGAGCACGGCCACGCGGTCCGACAGCTCCAGCGCCTCGTCCTGGTCGTGGGTCACGAAGATCGTGGTCTGGCCGGTGCGGTCGTGGATCTCGCGCAGCCAGCGGCGCAGGTCCTTGCGGACCTGGGCGTCGAGCGCCCCGAACGGCTCGTCCAGCAGCAGCACCCGCGGCTCGACCGCGAGGGCCCGGGCGAGCGCCACCCGCTGGCGCTGGCCGCCGGAGAGCTGCGACGGGTAGCGGTCGCCGAAGCCGGAGAGCCGGATCAGGTCGAGCAGGTCGCCGACCCGGCGCTTGATCTCGGCCTTGGCCGGCCGGTCGGCGCGGCGCCGCGCGTTCAGCCCGTAGGCGATGTTGTCGGCCACGCTCATGTGCTTGAACAGGGCGTAGTGCTGGAACACGAAGCCCACCGCCCGCTCCTGCACGGCGAGGCCGGTGGCGTCGTCGTCCCCGAACAGGATCCGGCCCCGGTCCGGCGCGTCGAGCCCGGCGATGATGCGCAGCAGCGTCGTCTTGCCCGAGCCCGAGGGTCCGAGCAGCCCGATCAGCTCGCCCGCCCGCACGTCCAGCGACAGGTCGTGCAGCACCGCCGCCGTGTCGAACGTCTTCGAGACGTCCTCGACCCGGATCGCCGTGGAGGGGCGATCAGTGCGCCCGGCCGTGCGCGAGCTCGCCTGCGAAGCGCCACTCGAGGACGGATTTGAGGACGAGGGTGATGAGGGCAAGGACGGCGAGGAGCGAAGCGACGGCGAATGCGGCGACGAAGTTGTACTCATTGTAGAGGATCTCCACGTGGAGTGGGATAGTGTTGGTCAGGCCGCGGATGTGGCCCGACACCACCGACACCGCTCCGAACTCGCCCATCGCCCGGGCATTGCAGAGGAGCACGCTGTAGAGCAGGCCCCAGCGGATATTGGGCAGCGTCACCGTCCGGAACGCGTGCAGGCCCGAGGCGCCCAGCGTCAGCGCCGCCTCCTCCTCGGCGGTGCCCTGCTCCTGCATCAGCGGGATCAGCTCGCGGGCGACGAACGGGAAGGTGACGAACACCGTCGCCAGCACGATCCCCGGCAGGGCGAACAGGATCTGGATGCCGTGATCGATGAGCCAGGATCCGAACAGGCCCTGGGACCCGAACAGCAGCACGTAGATCATCCCCGAGACCACCGGCGAGACCGAGAACGGCAGGTCGATCAGGGTGATCAGCAGCGACTTGCCGGGAAACTCGAACTTGGCGATGGCCCAGGAGGCGGCCAGCCCGAACACGACGTTGAACGGCACCGCGATCGCCGCCACGGTCAGCGTCAGGCGGATCGCGCTCCAGGCATCGGGCTCCCGGAAGGCGTCCAGGAAGGCGTCGATCCCCTTCGAGAAGGCCTGGAGGAAGACCGCGAACAGCGGCAGCACCAGGAACAGCGCCAGGAACGCCACGGCGATGCCGATCAGGACCGCGCGGACGCCGGCCCCCTCCGACGCGACCGGGGCCGGCTTGGCGGCCGGCACGAAGGCGGGGGAGAAGATCTCAGACATAGCCGAACCGCCGCCGTGACCAGGCCTGGATGAGGTTGATGGCGAGCAGCGTCAGGAACGAGATCCCGAGCATGATCGTCGCGATGGCCGCCGCCCCGCCGTAGTCGAACTCGGAGAGCTTGATGACGATCAGGAGCGGCGCGATCTCCGACACGTAGGGCAGGTTGCCGGCGATGAAGATGATGGAGCCGTACTCGCCGACGCCCCGGGCGAAGGCGAGCGCGAAGCCGGTGAGCACCGCCGGGATCAGCGGCGGCAGCACCACCCGGGTGAGGGTGACGAGGCGCGTCGCCCCGAGGGTGGCCGAGGCCTCCTCGATCTCCTTGTCGATCTCGGCGATCAGCGGCTGCACGGTCCGCACCGCGAAGGGCAGGCCGATGAAGACCATGGCGATGAAGATGCCGACCGGCGTGTAGGCCGCCTGGATGCCGAGGCGCGCCAGCGGCGCGCCGAGCAGCCCGTCCGGCGCGTAGAGCGAGGCGAGCGCGATGCCGGCGACCGCGGTCGGCAGGGCGAAGGGCAGGTCGACGGCGGCGTCGACCAGCTTGCGGCCCGGGAAGCGGTAGCGGGTCAGGACCCAGGCCACCAGGAAGCCGAAGGCCGAGGCGACCAGCGCCGCGATGGCCGAGACGCCGAAGCTGATCCGCAGGGCGCTGGCCACCCGCGGATCGGTGGCGACCTCCCAGATGCCCGACAGGCCGAGCCCCGAGGCCTTCACCACCAGCCCGGCCAGCGGCAGCAGGACGATCAGGCCGAGGCAGGTCAGCGTGTAGCCGAAGCTGATCCCGAAGCCCGGGATCACGCTCGGCCGTCGGAATGTCCGACGGGGACGGGGCGTCTGGACCATGGTCTGAAGCCTCAGCGGCCGGCCCGGCTCAGACGATCGAACAGACCGCCGGCGTCGAAGTTCCGCTTCTGGATCTCGTCCCAGGATCCCTGGAGATCCTCGATCTTGAACAGCTTGATGTCGGGCAGCTGGGCGAGGTCCGCCGGGGCGGCCGCCTCCCGGCGGATCGGCCGGTAATGGTGCTTGGCGAAGATCGCCTGGGCGCGGTCGCTGTAGAGGAAGTCGAGATAGGCCTGGGCCGCCTTGGTGGTGCCCTTCCGCTCGGCGTTGACCGCCACCAGGGCCACCGGCGGCTCGGCGTAGATCGAGGTCGGCGGCGAGACGATGTCGAACTTGTCGGCGCCGAACTCCTGGAGCACGAGGTAGGCCTCGTTCTCCCAGGTCGGCAGGACGTCGCCGAGGCCGCGCTGCGCGAAGGTCACCGTCGAGCCGCGGGCGCCGGTATCGAGCACCGGCACGTTCTTGTAGACCTGCCCGACGAAGGCGTCGGCCTTCGCGGCGTCCTTGTCCTTCCCGTAGGCGTAGCCCCAGGCGGCGAGGAAGTTCCAGCGCCCGCCCGCCGAAGTCTTCGGATTCGGCGTGATCACCTTCACGTCGGGCTTGACCAGGTCGTCCCAGTCCTTGACGCCCTTCGGGTTGCCCTTGCGGACGAGGAACACCACCGTCGAGGTGTAGGGCGTCCCCTGGTTCGGCAGCCTGCTGCGCCAATCCTCCGGAATCTTGCGGGTGAGCTTGGCGATCGCGTCGATGTCGGACGGGATGCCGAGGGTGACCACGTCGGCGTCGACGCCGTCGATCACCGTGCGCGCCTGCGCGCCCGAGCCGCCGTGCGAGGCCCGCACCGTGATGGCCTCGCCGGTCTTGGCCTTCCACGCCTCCGTGAAGGCGGCGTTGATCTCGCGGTAGAGCTCGCGGGTCGGATCGTACGAGACGTTGAGGAGCGCGGTCTCGGCGGCGGCCGGCAGCGCGCAGGCCAGCAGGCCGGCTCCGGCCAGAAGGGAGAGCCCGATCGCCCGAGCCATCCGACCCCGACCTGCAGCGTTCGTCATCACGTCCGATCCCCCAGCCATCCGCGGTTGCGACGCAGGGGACAGGCGTCCCCGAGACACCCGAAATCGTTCGTTTTATCGAACGAAGTCAAGTCTCGGATGCGGATCCGCGCGGTGGCGTAGCGCGCTCAAGATCGACGATCGGGCCGGAAAGGCAAGGGAAGTCAGGGCGGTAGGTCGGCAGAACGCATGGATCTTCTCTCCGACGACGCCCCTGGAGAAGAATCGGTGCGCGGAACCGGGTTTCTCAGAACGAACAATCTCAAGTGTTCTGGCGCACATCCGGTGGCGTCCGGCGCGTCGGCGGTGTCCTGCCGGTGCTGCGCACGGGACGTGGACCGCGCGGCGGCGATCCCGGTCGTCCCGGCAGACTGGCCGGTCGGCGCCGGTCCGCGTCAGCGCTTCGGCTTGCCGAGCCGGTCGATCAGCGCTTCCAGCCGCTGGTCGACCGGGGCCGAGAGCGTGTCGGTGAGGAGCGTGCGCAGGTTCTGGCCGAGATGGCGCCGGATGCCGGGGCTGAGCGGCGGCGCGTCGACGCTCCGCTCGGTCTCGGAGGGGCGCTCGGGATGCGGCTTCGACATGACCGGGAGATCCTCGCACCTATGGAGACGCACGGTTGCAAGGTTTGGTTAAGGAGCCGTCACCGCCGGCACTGGATCCCAACGCGATGCGGGCCCGTGATCCGGATGCCCGGTGCCGGGACGGTGTCGCAGCTCGGAACTGCGGCGGCGAAGGCTACGTTGCCCGGGCATTCCCCGCTGCCAGGAGCCCCCCGTGTCCCGCTCGATCCCCCTGATGATGTCGGTGCTCCTCTGCGCGGCGACGGCCGCCTCGCCCTGCCTCGCGCAGACGAAGCCGGGCGAGATCAAGGGCGTCGACGCGATGGGCGACAAATCCCGCAGCGCGCAGGACGGCTGGAGCCAGGCGCCGGTCCCGCGGGAGCAGTCGGCCGCCAAGGACGCGCCCGATCCGGGCGGCCGCTCGATCAAGGAGAACGCCGACCGTCCGGTCCCGCCGGCTCAGCCCGGCGGCTCCTCCGCCACCGAGCCGCAGGCGCCCCTGGAGCATCGCACCGCCAGCCCGTCGGGCTCGAACCCGGCAAATCCAAGCAAGTAAAAATAACCGTCTTCATGCAGGATGATGCCGGTGCGGAAAACGTGTTGCTTCGGCTGAGACATGGCGACTTGCTGTGTCACGCAACCGCACTTGCCTCGCGCACGCTTTTTTGGGACACCCTGGAATTATACCAGATCGCTTTTACGGAGCGGAGATGACGGTCCAGGTCTCAAGGCGTGGCCTGCTCAAGGGGGCCGGCGCCGGCCTCGCGGGCGGCTCGCTGGGCGCGCTCGGGTTCGGCGGACTCGAGCCCGCGATGGCGGCTGCCGTGCGGCCGTTCAAGCTCGCGCAGATGCGCGAGACCCGCAACACGTGCCCGTACTGCTCGGTCGCGTGCGGCGTGATCCTCTACAGCCTCGGCGACCGTTCGAAGAACGCGCGCTCCTCGGTGATGCACATCGAGGGCGACCCCGACCACCCGATCAACCGCGGGACGCTCTGCCCGAAGGGCTCGGCGCTGCTCGACTTCGTGCACGCTGACACCCGCACCAAGTACCCGCTCCATCGCGCCCCGGGCTCATCGGAGTTCAAGCGCGTCTCCTGGGACTTCGCCCTCGACCGGATCGCGAAGCTCATGAAGGAGGATCGGGACAAGAACTTCGTGGCCAAGAACGGCGACCTCACGGTCAACCGGTGGACCACGATGGGGTTCCTCGGGGCCTCGGCCACCACCAATGAGACGGCCTGGCTGACCTACAAGACAGTCCGAAGCATGGGGGCCCTGGTCTTCGATAATCAGGCCAGAGTTTGACACGGTCCGTCGGTCGCCAGTTTGGCGCCCTCCTTCGGACGCGGTGCGATGACCAACCTCTGGATGGACATCAAGCACGCGGACGTGATCACCGTGATGGGCGGCAATGCCGCCGAGGCGCACCCTTGCGGCTTCAAGTGGGTCGTGGAGGCGAAGGCCCATAACAATGCCAAGCTGATCGTCGTTGATCCGCGCTTCACCCGCACGGCGTCGGTGGCCGATCTCTACTGCCCGATCCGGCAGGGGACCGACATCGCGTTCCTGTCGGGCGTGGCCAAGTACCTGCTCGACAACGACAAGCTGCAGCACCGCTACGTCTCCGCCTACACCAACGCCGGGTACGTGGTCCGCGAGGGCTACGACTTCAGCGAGGGTCTGTTCACGGGCTACGACGCGGACAAGCGCGACTACGACAAGACCACCTGGGACTACGAGATCGGCCCCGACGGCTACGCCGTGGTCGACGAGACGATGCAGCACCCGCGCTGCGTGATGCAGCTCCTGAAGAAGCACGTCTCGCTCTACACCCCGGAGATGGTCGAGAAGATCTGCGGCTCGCCCAAGGAGACCTTCCTGAAGGTCTGCGAGCTGATGGCGACGACGGCTTCCCCCGAGAAGTCGATGGCCTCGCTCTACGCGCTCGGCTGGACCCATCACTCCAAGGGCTCGCAGAACATCCGCTCGATGTGCATCGTGCAGACGCTGCTCGGGAACATCGGCGTGCTCGGCGGCGGCATGCAGGCCCTGCGCGGTCACTCCAACATCCAGGGGCTGACCGATATCGGGCTGATGTCGAACCTCATCCCCGGGTACCTGAACATCCCGGTGGAGAAGGAGCCCGACTACGCCAGCTACATCGCCAAGCGGCAGTTCAAGCCGCTGCGGCCCGGACAGACGAGCTACTGGCAGAACTACAACAAGTTCTTCGTCTCGTTCCAGAAGGCGATGTGGGGCGACAAGGCCACCAAGGAGAACGACTGGGCGTACGACTACCTGCCCAAGCTCGACGTGCCGACCTACGACGTGCTGCGCGGGTTCGAGCTCGCCAAGCAGGGCAAGATGACCGGCTACGTCATCCAGGGCTTCAACCCCCTGCTGTCGTTCCCGAATCGCGCCAAGATGACGGAAGCCTTCTCCAAGATGAAGTTCATCGTGGTGATGGATCCGCTCAAGACTGAGACGGCCCGGTTCTGGGAGAACCACGGCGAGTACAACGACGTCGACCCGACCAAGATCCAGACCGAGGTGTTCGAGCTCCCGACCACCCTGTTCGTGGAGGAGGAAGGCTCGCTGTCGAACTCCAGCCGGTGGCTGCAGTGGCACTGGCAGGCGCAGGACGCGCCGGGCGAGTGCCGCTCGGACATCGAGATCATGTCGGAGATCTTCCTCCGCATGAAGGCAGCCTACAAGAAGGACGGCGGGGCCTTCCCGGACCCGATCGTCAATCTGAAGTGGGACTACGCGATCGCCGAGGCGCCGACGCCGACCGAGCTCGCCCGCGAGCTCAACGGCTACACGCTGGCGCCGACGCCGGACCTCAACGGGACGATCATCCCGGCGGGCAAGCAGGTCGACGGCTTCGCCCAGCTCAAGGACGACGGGACCACCGCCTGCGGCTGCTGGATCTACTCGGGCTGCTACACCGAGAAGGGCAACATGATGGCCCGCCGGGACAACACCGATCCCGGCGACCGCGGCATCGCGCCGAACTGGGCCTTCGCGTGGCCGGCCAACCGGCGCGTGCTCTACAACCGCGCCTCGTGCGACCCCGAGGGTCGCCCGTGGTCGGAGAAGAAGAAGCTCATCGAGTGGAACGGCAAGCAGTGGATCGGCTTCGACGTGCCGGACTACGGCGTCACCGTCGCCCCCGATAAGGGCGTCGGCCCGTTCATCCTGAACCAGGAGGGCGTCGCCCGCCTGTGGACCCGCGGTCTCATGCGCGACGGGCCGTTCCCGGCGCACTACGAGCCCTTCGAGTCGCCGGTGGCCAACCTCGCCTTCCCGAAGATCAAGGGCGCGCCCGCGTCCCGCATCTTCAAGGACGATCTGGCCGATCTCGGCGACGCGAAGGAGTTCCCCTACGCGGCGACGAGCTACCGCCTGACCGAGCATTTCCACGGCTGGACCAAGCACGCCCGGATCAACGCGATCCTCCAGCCGGAGGCCTTCGTGGAGATCTCGGAGGAGCTCGCCAAGGAGAAGGGCATCGCCAAGGGCGGCTGGGTCCGCGTCTGGTCGAAGCGCGGCTCGCTCAAGGCCAAGGCGGTGGTGACGAAGCGGATCAAGCCCCTGATCTGCGACGGCAAGCCCGTCCACGTCGTCGGCATCCCGCAGCACTGGGGCTTCATGGGCCACACCAAGAAAGGATGGCACCCGAACTCGCTGACGCCCGTCGTCGGCGACGCGAACACCGAGACGCCGGAGTTCAAGGCCTGGCTCGTGAACATCGAGCCGACCACGCCTCCGTCGGACGCGGTCGCGTAAGGGGGAGCGGCAGACATGGCTGACTACAGCTCCCTCGACATCCGCCAGCGCTCCGCCTCCACGGAGACGCCGCCGGAGATCCGCCGCCAGGTGGAGGTCGCCAAGCTCATCGACGTGTCGAAGTGCATCGGCTGCAAGGCTTGCCAGTCGGCCTGCGAGGAGTGGAACGACCTGCGCGACGACATCGGCGTCAACACGGGCACCTACCAGAACCCCCACGACCTCACGCCGAAGTCGTGGACGCTGATGCGGTTCACCGAGTACGAGAACCCGGAGACCAACAACCTCGAATGGCTGATCCGCAAGGACGGCTGCATGCACTGCACCGAGCCGGGCTGCCTGAAGGCCTGCCCGTCGCCCGGCGCGATCGTGCAGTACTCCAACGGCATCGTCGACTTCATCGAGGAGAACTGCATCGGCTGCGGCTACTGCGTGAAGGGCTGCCCCTTCAACATCCCGCGCATCAGCCAGACCGACCACAAGGCGTACAAGTGCACCCTGTGCTCGGACCGGGTGGCGGTGGGTCAGGCCCCGGCCTGCGCCAAGGCCTGCCCGACCGGCTCGATCATGTTCGGCACCAAGCAGGCCATGATCGATCAGGCCCACGACCGCGTCGAGGACCTGAAGTCGCGCGGGTTCGACAAGGCGGGTCTCTACGACCCGGCCGGCGTCGGCGGCACGCACGTCATGTACGTGCTGCACCACGCCGACCAGCCGAACCTCTACGCGGGCCTGCCGAACGACCCGAAGATCTCGCCGCTGGTCGCCTTCTGGAAGGGCGGCGCCAAGGTGTTCGGTCTCGCCGCGATGGGCTTCGCGGCGGTCGCGGGCTTCTTCCACTACGTCACGGCCGGCCCGAACGAGGTCGTGCCCGAGGAGGAGGAAGAGGCGGTCGAGTACGACGAGGCCAAGCGCCGGGAGAATGGCGGCGGCGAGATCCGGCCGCACTGACCCAACGGTCTCCCTCCCCCTCTGCAGGGGAGAGAGACCCGCGAAGCGGATAGGACAGGGGAGCGACGGTGCAGAACAGACCTCTGCCCGTCGTGCTGGTCGCGCCCTTCCCTGAACCCGGGTTGCCCTCTCCCGACCCCTGCTGACGCAGGGCCGGCCCTCCCGTACCGCGTGGGAGGGAGGAGCGCAGATCCGAAAGCGACAGGGTGGAGACGGTGCAGCCGCCCCACCCTATCTCGAAGCTCAGAGCCACCTCCGCCGTGATGCGGGGCCGGCACCGCATCAGGCGCGAGAAGGCCGATGACGATCCACAGCGACATCCGGGACGGCGATCCCCGCCCCCTCCACCACGCCAAGTCCGCGGCACCGGAGGTGATGTACGTCCCGCGCTACACCGGCGTGCAGCGGGTGAACCACTGGATCACCGCGATCCTGTTCACCTTGCTGACCCTGTCGGGTCTGGCGATGTTCACGCCCTACCTGTTCTCGCTGACCGGCCTGTTCGGCGGCGGGCAGGCGACCCGGGCGATCCACCCGTGGTTCGGCGTGGCGCTGGCGGTCAGCTTCTTCTTCCTGTTCGTGCGCTTCTGGAAGCTCAACATCCCCAACAAGGACGATGTCGAGTGGACCAAGCACATCGGCGACGTGGTCACCAACCGCGACGACCGGCTGCCGGAGCTCGGCAAGTACAATGCCGGCCAGAAGGGCGTGTTCTGGGGCCAGACCGCGCTGATCGGCGTGATGTTCGTCACCGGCCTCGTGATCTGGAACACCTATTTCGGCGGCCTCACCTCGATCGAGACCCAGCGCTGGGCGCTGCTCGCCCACTCGCTTGCCGCCGTGATCGCCATCGCGATCATCGTGGTGCACATCTACGCCGGCATCTGGGTGCGCGGCACCGGCCGGGCGATGGTCCGCGGGACGGTCACGGGCGGCTGGGCCTACCGGCATCACCGCAAGTGGTTCCGGCAGATCGCGGGCGGCAAGGCGCGCCACGGCTCGGTGGACAAGCGCGGATCCTGAGTCTTGGCCAACTTCTTCAAGCGTAAACCCGCGGTTCCGGCCGCGGACAAGACCCCGACACCCGCCGAGGCGCCGAAGCCCCGCCGCCGGGATTTCAGCGAGCTGAAGCCCGATCCCGACAAGATCGGGATCTCGGGCTCGGTGCCGTTCGTCCGCCTGCCCGATCCCACCGGGCTGTTCGCCGACCGGGCCGCGCGCCTTGTGGAGGCCGCGCCCGGGCACCCGCTGGAGGCCTATCTCCGCTTCGTCGCAGAGATCGCCCGGGCCCAGTCGGTGATCCAGGCGCGGTTCCCGGCCCCGGCGGTGCCGGATGCCGCCGATCAGGCGCTGCGGAGCGAGCACGGCATGCCGCCGCTGTCGCGGCACAGCCTCGAGGCCGATCCGGATCTCGACGCGTCCCTCCTGGCGCTGCTGGCCGAGCTCGATCTCTCGACCGCGCCCGAGGCTTCGGCCGCGGCGCGGGACGCCCTCCGGGCCGCCTCCCGCGAGGATCGCCTCGATCTCGCCGTTCAGGTCTTCGAGGGCGCGCTGCCGGTGGACCGGATCGCGGAATGCGTGTTCGTCTCGGCCGCGCTGCAGGTGCGCCTCGCCGGGCAGGCCGCGCGCCTCGACACGAAGACGCTGAAGCCCGTGGCGGACGGCGTCTGCCCGTGCTGCGGCGGCGCGCCGGTGGCGAGCGTCATCGTCTCCTGGACCCCCGCCGACAAGGCTCGCTATCTCAGCTGCTCGCTCTGCGGCACGTACTGGAACCACGTCCGGATCCGCTGCACCGCCTGCGGTGACGGCGAGGGCGTGAGCTATTACGGGCTCGACGAGGTCTCGAAGGACGTCCAGGTCGAGACCTGCACGACCTGCCACAGCTACATCAAGCACCTCCACCAGCACCGCGCGCCGGCGCTCGACCCGGTGGCGGACGACATCGCGTCCTACGGGCTCGATCTGAAGATCGCCGAGGACGGTTTCCGGCGCGCCGGTCTGAACCTGCTGTTCGTGATCTGAACGCCCCGCCCGCGCCGGTCACGTGCCGTCGCGGTGGAGAGCGAAGCCGCGCGCGCCCGGCGCCTCCAGCCCCGGCCGGAGCTGCATGCCGGGGATCAGGTAGTCGCCGCCATTCTGCCGCCGGAACGGGATCGGAGGCGTCGTCGCGAGCGCGGACAGCCGGTCCCTCAGGCGCTCCGCGACGGCCGCGAAGGCGGCCGCATCGAGTCCGTCGGCCCGGTAGACGACGAAGGGCGGCAGCACCGCGTAGCCGGGATAGTGCAGGATCCCGTGCTGGATCGGGAACAGCAGGTCGTCGATCGGCCCGTTGATCCCGCGCGCGGAATAGTGCTCCTCCCAGCCGCCCGCGGTCACGATCAGCATGGCGCGCCGGCCCGCGAGGCGGCCCTCGCCGTAGCGGTCGCCCCAGCGGCGGTCGCTGTGCTCGCCGACGCCGTAGGCGAAGCCGTGCGCGTAGACCCGGTCGATCCAGCCCTTGAGGATCGCCGGCAGGCCGAACCACCAGAGCGGGAACAGCAGGATCAGCTGATCGGCCCAGAGGAGCTTGGCCTGCTCGGCGACCACGTCCTCGGTCAGGTGGCCGGCCGCGGCGGCCTGCCCCGAGGCGGCCGGCACGCGGAGGCGCACCTCGGGGGCGAGGTCCGGGAAGTCCGCGCGGTCGACCGCCGCGGTCCAGTTCATGGCGTAGAGATCGGACACCGCGACCGCGTGGCCCTGCGCCTCCAGCGCGGCCACGGTCTCGTCCCGGAGCGCGCCGCAGAGGGAGCGCGGCTCCGGATGGGCGAAGACGATCAGGGTGTTCATGGTGCGGGCTCCGTCGTGGCGCGGGAACCCCCTGCTAGCCCAGGGCCGATCGTTCCGGTACGTGAGGTGCCCGGATAGGATTATGCCGCGGAATGGATAGATCCGACGTCACCCTGGAGCGCATGCGCAGCTTCGTCCGGGTGGCCGAGCGCGGCAGCCTGTCGGCGGTGGCGCGCGAGTTCGGGGTCGGGCAATCGACGATCACCCGGCACCTGCGCGAACTCGAGGACGCCCTCGGCGTCGCCCTGATCAGCCGGACGACGCGGCGCCTCGCCCTGACGGCCGAGGGCTTGGCCTATTACGAGAACAGCCTGCGCATCCTGCACCTCGTCGAGCAGGCGGGCGCCGAGGCGCGGGACCGGCGGGACGCCCCGGCGGGCACCGTCCGCCTGTCGTGCACGGCGGCGCTGGGCGTCCTCCACGTCGGCGCCATCGTCTTCGCGTTCCAGGATCGCTACCCCGACATCTCGGTGGATCTGAGCCTCACCGACGAGCGCGTGGATCTCGTCCGCGAGGGCATGGATCTGGCGATCCGCCTGGGTCCCCTGGCCGACAGCGCGCTGAGACTGCGGGCCGTCGGGCGGTCGGAGCGTCGGCTCGTCGCCGCCCCCGCCTACCTGGCGGTGCGCGGCCGGCCCCTGACGCCGGAGGATCTCGTCGGCCACGAGGGGATCCGCATGACGAACGTGGCCGGGAGCGGTACCCTGGTCCTCGAAGGACCGGAGGCCGGGCGCCGCGCGGTGCCCTTCGGCGGCCGCCTCCGGGTCGATCACGGGCTGGCCGCGCGGGCTGCGGTCCTGGCCGGGCGGGGCATCGCGCCCGCGCACCGCTGGCTCGTCGCGGATTGCCTCGCCGACGGCCGGCTCGAGGCGGTCCTGCCGGACTACGCCCTGCCGTCGGTGCCGCTCAGCCTGCTGATCGTGCCCGAGCGGGCCGCGATCGCGCGGGTCCGGCTGCTGGCGGATTTCCTCGCCGCGGAGCTCCGCGCGGTCCCGGGGATCGTGCCGGAGCCCGCCGCGCGTGCGGCGTCGGCTCAGCGATAGCCGTAGCGGTTCTTGGCGGCGGCGAGCAGGTGCAGGGCCTCGCCCGACTTGCCGGCCGAGCACTCGGCGGCGGCGTGGGCGAGGTCGGCGTTGAAGCGGTCGCCTACCGGCTTGTTGAGATTGCCGGTGGCCACGTCGCTGTCGACGATCGCCTTGGTGCGCGCGATCTCCGGGCCGCAGCCGCTGCCGGTGGGCAGGGACAGGGGGGCCGGGATGACCGGCGCGGGTTCCGTGACCGCGGGCGTGGCGCGCTGCTGGCAGGCGCCCAGCGCCGCGACGGCGAGGGCGACGAGGCTGAGGCGCATCGGGAGACGGGACGCGGGCACGGCGATCATCCTGTTGGGGCGCGAGGGGCCGCGCCGCCGAGGTTTTGGGCCGAGCTTGGCAGTGGGTCAATCGCCCCGGCCACATGCCGAAGGGGCTCGAAACGCGGGACCCGGAACGCGGGAAACGCGCGATTCCGCTGTGGTCGGAGGGACTTGGTGCGCGCCGCCGGCATCCTGCACCGGCGGTGCGCTCTGAATCGTGACGGGGCTTACTTGGCCTTGTCGGCGAGGGCCTTCAGGCCGGAATCGTAGATGCCCTGGATCGCGTCGGTGGCGACCGTGTCCGGCGCGCCCTTGGCGTTGAAGGTCCCGGTCCAGGTCACCTTCGAGCCGGAGCCGGCGGGGGCGACCGAGAGGGTCGACTTGTAGTCCGAGACCGGCAGCGGACTCTCCAGGATCGTGTAGGTGTAGCTCATCACCTTGTCGTCGCGGGAGACCTGCTCCTCCTTGATGGTGCCGCCGCCCTTAAGGCTGAGGGTGCGGACCTTCATGCCGTCCTTGTCCGACAGGACGCACTTCTCGATGGCGGGGTGCCAGTCGCCGATGCCGCAGAACTCGCCGATGGTCTGCCACACCTTGGCCGGCGGCGCGGCGATGTCGGCCGAGCGCGTCACCTCCAGGGCGTAGCCGGGCACGGTGGCCGCGGCGAGCGCCAGGGCGGCGAGGGGAAGGGACCGGCAGAAAGCGAAGGGCATCTCGGGGTGTCTCCGTCCGTCTCAGGTCGCGGCAGGGGCCGCGCAGGCTCTGATGGCCGCGCAGGAGCTAGGCCGGGAGGGTACGCTCGGCAATGGGCGGGAGCGACGGCGCATGACTTTCGCGATCAGACGACGCGATCCGTGATCGTCTGCGCGTAGGGCACGGAGTCCGCGAACGACGGACGCGCTTCCAGGCGGTCGCTGAGCCGGGCGAGGTTCGGATGCCGGGCGCGCCAGTCCAGCTCGGGGAACCGGACGGAGAGGTAGCCGGCGACGGTGCCCGCCGCGATGTCGCCCAGCGTGAACCGGTCGCCCACCGTCCAGTCGCGGTCGCCGAGGAGCCGCGCGATCTCGGCCAGCCCGCCCTCGATCTTGCGACGCTGGCGGGCGAGCCAGGGGGCGCTCCGGCCGGCCTCGTCGCGCTGGCGCTCGAAGAACGTGAGCACCACCGCGTCGCAGATCCCGTCGCACAGCACCTCATAGCGGCGCGCAGCCAGGACCCCGTCGGGATCGGGCGGCAGCAGCGGCGGATCCGGATGCTTCAGCTCCAGCCATTGCAGGATGTAGCTCGACTCGTAGACGCTGCCACCGGCCGGCAGGAGCAGCACCGGGAGCTTCTCCAGCGGGTTGTGGCGGGGCACCGTCGTGGCCGAGTCCCAGGGCACTTCGGTGACGAGTTCGAACGGCAATCCCTTCTCGGCCAGCGCGATCCGGACCTTCCGGGCGTAGGGGCTCGGGGTGGCGCTGATCAGCCGATACCGGGTCTCGACCATGCCCCGGCCTACCAGCCGTCCATCTCGTCGGTGTCGGCCGGGTAGCCGTAGACGGTCGCGGGCGCGTAGGCGGGGCGGGCCGCGGGCCGGTAATAGGCCGGCACCGACCGGCGCCCCATCTGGTCGCTGTTCGCCAGCAGATCGTCCGGCTCGTAGGGGCTGCGGTGCCGGGCGACCCGGGAGCCACGCTGGCCGCGGTCCGCCATCGGGACATCCGCCCCCTCGATGACCACCCGCGTCCGGCCCATGCCCTGGCTCTTCACGAGGTTGAACAGGGTCGCGGCGTTGCGCACCGACAGGCGCACGCAGCCGTGCGAGGCCGCGCGCCCCAGGCTGCGGACGTGGTTGGTGCCGTGGATGGCGTGGCCCTGGGTCGTGAAGAACATCGCGAAGGGCATGGGCGCGTCGTCCCACTCCTTCGAGAAGTGCGTACGCTCCATCCGGAACGGCCGGTAGGCGCCGGACGGCGTGTCGTAGCTCGCGACGCCGGTCGAGACCGGCCAGGAATAGCGGGGCTGCCCGTCGACCGAGACCTCCATGCGCTGGGTGGTCTTGTCGACGTTCACGAGCACGTCCGCGCTGGCCGTCGCGGGGATGCCCGCACACAGGAGAAGCCCGGACAGGACGGAGATCAGACCGATACGCATGAGCGACTCCGACACGGGACGCGCCTCGACAAACCGCGACGGTTTGCCGTCACGCTAAAGCCCCGGCAACACCGAGGTTCCGGCCCGTCGTGCCCCTGCGTAGTCACGCTTTGCTGAGCGTCCCCGCGACGCCCTCACGGCGCGGGCGCGGCGATGGCTGAGACCCGGCGGATCGCGGCCTCGGCCTCCTCGGCGATGCGCCCGACCAGGTCGCCGGCGCCCGGCAGGTCGTCGATCAGGCCGACGGCCTCGCCGACCGTGACGTTGGCGACGTCGTAATCGCCCGCCGCGTCGGCATCCTCCACGTCCCGGCGCCGCTCGGCCGAGGCCGCGCGCAACGCGTCCTCGCGGCCGTGCCACGTCTCGATGAACGCGTTGCGCAGGAGCCGGCCGGTATAGGGCGCCGGCCAAGCCCGCTGGCGGGCGATGTCGTAGACCCGCGTGCGGACCGTGTCGTCGCCGGTGGCGGCGAGAACCCGCTGCTTCGCGGCCGGGTGGATCAGCGCCTCCCGCGTCGCCCAGAACCGCGTCCCCATCAGGACACCGTCGGCGCCCAGCGCCAGGGCGGCGGCGAGACCGCGCCCGTCCGCGATGCCGCCCGCCGCGAGGAGCAGCGTCTCGGGGCGCTCGCGGGCGATCAGGTCGGCGACCGCCGGCACGAACGCCGCGGTGCCGCGGGCGGTGAGGCCGTGGCCGCCGGCCTCCGTCCCCTGCGCCACCACCACGGCCGCGCCGACCTCCAGGGCGCGCCGGGCCTGCGCCAGGGTGTGCACCTGGCAGATCAGCCGCACGCCGGCGGCGCGGATCCGGTCCGCGAACGGCGCGGGATCCGCGAAGGAGAGCATCAGGGCCGCGGGCGACCGGGCGAGCGCCGCGTCGAGGAGCGACGGGTCCCGGGCCATGGACCACGTGATGAAGCCGCAGCCGACCCGCTGATTGCCCGTGCGGGCGAATTCCCGGTCGAGGGTCGCGTGGTCGCCGTAGCCGCCGCCGATCAGGCCGAGGCCGCCGGCGGCGCTCACCGCCGCCGCGAGGGCGCCCCCCGAGGCCGGGTCCATGGGGGCCAGCACGATCGGGTGCCGGAGCCCGAAGGCGTCGGTGAGTCTGGTCCTCAAGGCCATGGGTCTCCTCCCCGCGGAGCGTCTCGGTCGCGCGGTTGCGCGCGCCGCCCGTCCGGCCTTAACGATCCGTACGATGCGGAAAAAATGATTCCTTCAGAAGGAAGGCATCGGAAAAGCAGATGGCATGAACAGCACCGACCTGATGTTCTTCGCGGCGGTGGCCGAGACCGGCGGCATCGGGCGGGCGGCGGCACGGCTCAACACCGTCCAGTCCAACGTCACCGGCCGGATCCGCGCCCTGGAGCAGGCCCTGCGCGTGCCGCTGTTCCACCGCGGCAGCCGCGGAGTGACGCTGACCCGGGCCGGGGAGCGGCTCCTGCCCTACGCCCTCCAGGTCGGGCAACTGCTCGCGGAGGCGCGGCACGCCCTGCTGGCCGAGGGCGAACCCCGCGGACCGCTGCGGATCGGCGCCATGGAGACGACCGCGGCCCTGCGCCTGCCCGGCCCGCTCGCCGACTTCGCCGCGCGCCACCCGGACGTGGACATCGAGCTGGAGACCGGCCCGACCGAGCGGCTGATCGCCCGGGTCCTCGACCGGAGCCTGGAGGGGGCCTTCGTGGCCGGCCCGGTCGCGCAGGCCGACCTCGTGGGGATCCCGGTCTTCACGGAGGAGCTGGTGCTGGTGGCGCACCCGGCCGTCGGCGACCTCGCGGCGCTGCTCGACCGGCTGGCCCGGGCGCGCGACGCGAAGGTGCTCGTGTTCCGGGCCGGCTGCTCGTACCGGAGGCGCCTGGAGGATTTTCTGGCCCGCCAGGGCCTCGTGCACGTGCGGCGCATGGAGTTCGGTACCCTCGACGGCATCCTCGGCTGCGTGGCGGCCGGCCTGGGCGTGACCCTGGTTCCGCGGGGCGTGGCGGACCCGGCGCACCGCGCCGGCCGCGTCTCGCTCCACCCCGTGCCCGACGGGGACGGGCACGCCCCGACCCTGCTGGTCCACCGCGCCGACGTCCGGCCGAGCGCGGCCTTCGCGCGGTTCGCCGAGCAGGTCCGGGCGGCCTTCCCGGATTCGCCGTCGGATTCGCCCTAGGGCCTCGGTTCCGGCACGGACCGTGCCCTTGACAACCGCCGGTTGACAGCGGCCCGAGCCCGGGCGCTTCCTCCCGGCCGCAGACGGTTCGGAGTTCCCATGGCCCTCGACCCCACCCTCGCCGCCGAGATCGAAGCCTCCGTGGCGGAGGGCTTCGCCGATCAGGTCGCCCACACGCAGGCGCTCGTCCGGTTCGCCTCCCTGCGCGGGGAGGAGCATGCCTGCCAGGATTACGTGTTCGAGCAGTTCCGCGCCCGCGGCTACGCCACCGAGCGCTTCGCCATGGACCGCGGCGCCATCGCGGCCCATCCGGGCGGCTCGAAGATCGACGACGCGCACCACTCGGACGCGCCGATCGTCGTCTGCCACCACCGGCCGGGCACCGAGACCGGGCGCTCGCTGATCCTGCAGGCCCATGTCGACGTGGTGCCGCCGGGTCCCCTCGACCTCTGGACCCATCGACCCTTCGACCCCGTGATCCAGGGCGACTGGATGTACGGCCGCGGCGCCGGCGACATGAAGGCCGGCCACGCCGCCAACCTGTTCGCCCTCGACGCCCTGGCCCGGCTCGGCCTGCAGCCAGCGGCCTCGGTGACGGTGCAGTCCGTGGTCGAGGAGGAATCCACCGGCAACGGCGCCCTGATGACCCACCTGCGCGGCTACCGGGCCGACGCCGTGCTGATCCCCGAGCCCGAGGACGAGAAGCTCGTGCGCGCCAATACCGGCGTGCTGTGGTTCACCGTCGAGGTCCGGGGCGTGCCGGTCCACGTCCGCGAGATGGGCGCGGGCGCCAACGCCATCGACGCCACCTACCGGGTGATCGGCGCGCTGCGCGAGGTCGAGGCCCGCTGGAACGCCGAGAAGGCCGCGCACCCGCATTTCGAGACCGAGGACCACCCGATCAACCTCAACATCGGCAAGATCGAGGGCGGCGACTGGGCCTCCTCGGTCCCGGCCTGGTGCCGGATCCACTGCCGGGTCGCGCTCTACCCGGGCGTCACCGCCGCGCAGGCCGCCGCCGAGATCGAGGCCGCGGTGGCGTCCTTCTCCCGCACTGACCCGTTCCTGGCCAACAGCCCGCCGTGGGTGGTGTTCAACGGCTTCTTCGCCGAGGGCTACGTGCTGGAGGCGGGCTCGGAGGCCGAGGCGGTGCTCGGCCGGGCCCACGAGCGGGCGATCGGATCGCCGCTCCAGAGCTTCATGACGGCGGGCTACCTCGATACTCGCGTCCACGCCCTCTACGACCGGGTGCCGGCCCTCTGCTACGGCCCGACCTCCCAGAACATCCACGGCTTCGACGAGCGCGTGAGCCTCGCCTCGGTGAAGCGGATCACGACCACCATGGCGCTGTTCGTGGCCGAGTGGTGCGGGACGGAGCGCAAGGTCTCCTGATCCGCCGCCGTCTCTGCGAGCGCAGCGAAGCAATCCACGGCAGCGCTGCGCTCACGGGCGTCGTGCATCCCTGGGTCGCTTCGCTGCGCTCGCGATGACCGTGGTGTTCTCCGTCAGGGGATCAGCCGGTCCGCCCGGAGCTGGGCGAACAGGTCGTAGAATGCGTCGTCGGTCGGCTGGTAGGCCGTGAAGCCAAGGCGGCGGCTCTTGCTCATGTCGGTGACGACCTCGATCGGCCGGCCGAGATCGGCGTCCGTGTGCCAGGGGGAAGCCAGCTTCTCGAGGTTCGGCTCGGCCAGCCCGTAGCGCTGCGCGATCTCCGCCCAGGCCGGGCCGTCCTGCGCCATCCGCGGCTCGAGCGGCCGGTGCGTGCCGTCGAACGGCACCGCCTCGATCCCGAACCAGGCGGCGATCCGGCCCCACATCCAGCTCCAGCGGAAGACGTCGCCGTCGACGACGTTGAACGCCTCGTTGGCGGCCCTCGGCTCCGTGGACGCCCAGAGCAGCTGGCGGGCGAGAAGCCGCGCGTCGGTCATGTCGGTGAGCCCGTTCCACTGCGCGGCCGAGCCCGGGAAGAGGAACGGGCGCCCCAGCTCCCGGCACAGGGTGGCGTAGCAGGCGAGCGTCGTGCCCATGTTCATGGCGTTGCCCACCGCCTTGCCGATGATCGTGTGCGGGCGGTGGACGCTCCAGGCGAAGCCGTCGCGGGCGGCGGCCGCGAAGACGGCATCCTCCTGGGCGTAGTAGAAATTCTCGATGTCGAGGCGGCCCTGGTCCTCGCGGAACGGCGTCTGCGGGAGCTTGCCTTTGCCGTAGGCCTCGAACGGGCCGAGATAGTGCTTGAGCCCGGTGACCAGGGCGACGTGGCGGACGCTCCCCTTCGGGCGGAGCGCGTCCAGCAGGTTCTCGACCATCGCGCGGTTCACGCGGATCATCTCCGCCTCGGTCGGGCGCCGCTGCCAAGTCGCGAGGAACACGTGGGTCGGAGCGAGGTCGGCCAGCGCCTTCTCCAGCGAGGCCGGGTCCTGCAGGTCGCCGGCCACCGGCTCGACGCCCGCCTGGGCCACCGGACGGCGCGCGAGGCCCGCGACCCGCCAGCCCTCCTGCTGGAGCAGCGCCGCGGTGGCGCTGCCGACGATCCCGCTGGCGCCGACGATCAGGGCGGTGTTCGACATGGAAACCCTCGCGCCCGGCCCAAATCCGGGTCCGGGGCAGATGGGCACAGGCGGTGCTGCGACAACCCCGCCGGGCAGCGGGGACGCCTGTGCGCCGCGCAAGGGTTGTGTGCTCGCGAGACCTCTCCCGTCATCGCGAGCGCAGCGACGCGACCCTGGATTGCTTCGCTACGCTCGCGAGGACGGAGGGGGCCTCAGGCGACCCGGTCGATCGCCGCGCCGAGGATCTCGACGATCTCGCCGATCTGGCCGCGCTCGATGATCAGCGGCGGCGACAGCGCGATGATGTCGCCGGTCACGCGGGTGAGCAGGCCGCGCTCGAAGCAGTCTACGAACACCTCGTAGGCGCGCTTGCCCACCGCGTCCGGCCGCGGCGCCAGCTCGATGCCGGCGACGAGCCCGATGGTGCGGATATCGACGACGTTCTTGCGCCCGCGCAGGTCGTGCATCGCCGCCGCCCAGTCGTCGGCGATGTCGGCGACGCGGGTGAGGAGCCCCTCCTCCCGGTAGATGTCGAGCGTCGCGAGGCCAGCCGCGCAGGCGATCGGGTGCCCGGAATAGGTGTAGCCGTGGAACAGCTCGATCCCGTCCGGGCCCTGCATCAGCGCGTCGTGGACCGCGCGGCTCGCGAAGACCGCGCCCATCGGCACCGTGCCGTTGGTCAGGCCCTTGGCGCTGGTCACGAGGTCGGGGACGACGCCGAAGAAGTCGGTCGCGAACGGCGCGCCGAGGCGGCCGAAACCCGAGATGACCTCGTCGAAGATCAGCAGGATGCCGTGCTTCGTGCAGATCTCGCGCAGGCGCTCGAGGTAGCCCTTCGGCGGGATCAGCACGCCCGTGGAGCCCGCCACCGGCTCCACGATGCAGGCCGCGATGGTCTCGGCCCCGTGGAGCGCCACCAGCCGCTCCAGATCCTCGGCGAGCTCCGCGCCGTGCTCGGGCTGGCCCTTCACGAAGGCGTTGCGGGCCGGATCGTGGGTGTGGCGCAGGTGGTCGGTGCCGTTGAGCTGCGGGAAGACCCGCCGGTTCGACACGATGCCGCCGACCGACAGGCCGCCGAAGCCGACGCCGTGGTAGCCGCGCTCGCGGCCGATCAGCCGGGTGCGGGTCCCCTGCCCGATTGCCCGCTGGTAGGCGAGCGCGATCTTGAGGGCGGTGTCGACCGATTCCGAGCCGGAATTGGTGAAGAACACCCGGTCGAGGCGCTTGCCGGGGCCGCCCGGGGCGATCTCGGCCAGCCGCTCGGCAAACTCGAACGCGATGGGGTGGCCCATCTGGAAGGTCGGGGCGAAGTCGAGGGTCGCGAGCTGGCGCTCCACCGCTGCGGCGATGCCCCGCCGCCCGTGGCCGGCGTTGACGCACCAGAGGCCCGCGGAGCCGTCGAGGACCTTGCGGCCGTCGTCGGCGGTGTAGTGCATGCCCTCGGCCGACACGAGCAGGCGCGGCGCCGCCTTGAACTGGCGGTTGGCCGTGAACGGCATCCAGAAGGCGTCCATCGCGGGCGTATTGCGGAGCGGATGGTCGGTCATGGGGCGGTTCTCCGGGGCAGGCGGCGCGGATCGGGCGGCGGGACCAGGGGACACCTTCGCCGATCGGGCAACAAGTCCTTTTCTGGTCGCCGCCAACCCCTTGCAGGATCGGGGCCGCGGGTGGCACCGTTGCGGGATCCGCAACACCTGAAACGGGCCTGAGCCGGATGAGCATCGATGTCGGCGCGCGCCTGCGCTTCGTTCGGGCCCGCCACGGCCTGTCGCAGCGGACGCTCGCCAAGCGCGCCGGGGTGACCAATTCCGCGATCTCGCTGATCGAGGCCAACCGGGTGAACCCGTCGGTGGGCGCCCTGAAGCGGATCCTCGACGGCGTGCCGATCGGCATGGCCGAGTTCTTCGCCCTGGAGCCCGAGCCGGAGCGCAAGGCGTTCTTCGCCGCCGAGGAGCTCACGGAGATCGGCCGCCGGGCCGCCAAGGGGGCGATCTCGTACCGGCAGGTCGGCGACAGCCTGTTCGGGCGCAAGCTCCAGATCCTCAAGGAGCGCTACGAGCCCGGCGCCGATACCGGCCGGGTGCCGCTCTCGCACGAGGGCGAGGAGGGCGGGATCGTGCTCTCCGGGCGCCTGGAGGTGACGGTGGATGCCGAGCGCCGGATCCTCGGCCCCGGCGACGCCTACAGCTTCGACAGCCGCCGCCCGCACCGGTTCCGCTGCGTCGGGCCCAATCCCTGTGAGGTGGTGAGCGCCTGCACGCCGCCGAGCTTCTGACCGCGCCGATCCCATGCCGAGCGACAGCGTCGTCCTCCTGCACGGTCTGGGGCGAAGAGCCGCCTCGCTCGCCCGGATGCGCTCGGCCCTGACGGCGGAGGGCTACCGGGTGTTCGCGCTCGACTATCCCTCGACCCGGCACGACCTGCCCACCCTGACGGCGACGCTCCGCCCGCAGGTCGCCGCGATCGCTGGCGCGACGGCGGGCGCCGTGCATTTCGTCGGGCACTCGATGGGCGGTCTCCTCGCGCGGAGTCTGATCGCGGATGCGCGCCCCGAACGGTTCGGCCGCCTCGTAATGCTCGGACCGCCCAACCGCGGCAGCGAGATCGCGGACCGGCTGCGGCATGTCGGGCTCTATCGCCGCCTGCTCGGGCCGGCCGCGCTGTCGCTCGGGACCGCGACGGTGCCGGTCTGGCCCGATCCGGACTACCCGATCGGCGTCATCGCCGGCACGCGCAGCATCGATCCGGTCGGCTGGCTGATGCTGCCCCGGCCGAACGACGGGCGGGTGAGCGTCGCCCGCACCGGGATCCCGGGCCTGCACGGGCATCTGGTCCTGCCCGTCAGCCACGCCCTGATGATGAACCATCCGACCGTGATCGCGCAGACGGTGCGGTTCCTTGCGACGGGGGCCTTCGCCGCGTAACCGTGAATTCAAAATACCGTTACGCGCGAGGATCGATGGCCGTCACCACAGCCGCCCCGGCCGCCGGGCCCGGACAGAACCAGTCGGCGCGCGCGGCGCTGGCGGCCTTCGTGGGCACCACGATCGAGTGGTACGACTTCTTCATCTACGGCACCGCGGCGGCCCTGGTGTTCGGGCCGCTCTTCTTCACGGCCGAATCGCCCTACATCGCCACGCTCTCGGCCTTCGGCACCTTCGCGGTGGGCTTCCTGGCCCGGCCGCTCGGCGGCCTGATCTTCGGGCATCTCGGCGACCGGTTCGGGCGCAAGCGCGCCCTGGTGGCGACGCTCGTGATGATGGGCATCGCCACCTCGTGCATCGGGCTTCTGCCGACCTACGCCTCGGTCGGCCTGTGGGCGCCGGTGATGCTGGTGGTCCTGCGGCTGATCCAGGGGCTCGCGGTCGGCGGCGAGTGGGGCGGCGCCGTGCTGATGGCCGCCGAGCACGCGCCGGCCGGGCGCAACACCTTCTTCGCCTCCTTCGCGCAGCTCGGCAGCCCGGCCGGGCAGATCCTGTCGCTGCTGGCCTTCCGCCTCGCGGGCCTGCTCGACAAGGAGAGCTTCCTGACCTGGGGCTGGCGGGTGCCGTTCCTGGTGAGCATCCTGCTGCTGTTCGTGGGGCTGGCGATCCGCCTCGGGGTCGCGGAATCGCCGGCCTTCGAGAGGGCCCAGGCCGCGGGCGGACCGCCGCCGGCCCCCGTGCGCGAGGTGCTGACGGCCTACCTCAAGCCAGTCCTGCTGGCGGCCGGCGCCAACACCTTCGCGATCGCCTCGGTCTACCTGTTCAACACCTTCATGATCGCGTTCACCACGCAGTACCTCGGCATCGCGCGGGCGACGATCCTCGACGCCCTGCTGATCGCCGCCGTGGTCCAGCTGGTGATGACCCCGGTGGGCGCCCGGATCGCGGAGGTGATCCGCAACGAGCGGCTGTTCCTCCAGGGGACGCTGGTCTGGGCGATGCTGGCCCCCTACCCGCTGTTCTGGCTGGTCGAGACCAAGTCGGTGCCGCTGATCGTGCTGGGCCTCGCCCTCAACGTCATCGGCAGCGCGACCTTCTACGCGGTGATCGCCGGCTACCTCGCGGGCGCCTTCCCGACGCGGGTGCGCTACACGGCGATCTCCATCGCCTACCAGTTCTGCGGCGCCCTCGCCGGCGGTCTCACCCCGATCGTCGGCACGGTGCTGGCCGAGCGCTTTCAGGGCCACTGGTGGCCGATCGCGGTGTTCGGGACGTGCCTCGCCGGCGTGTCGTTCCTGTGCGTCACGGCGATCAGCGGCTACCGGGCGCGGCAGCGGGGCTTCCTGGACGGGTGAGCGCGACCGGTCGAAGGCGCCGGATCCGGGTAACGCCGGATTCAGATCGGAGGTCTAGGGTCGGCGTCATGGATTCGATCGCCGCAGCCGCCGTCCAGATGCTGGGTTCGTCCCAGAACCAGCAGATCGGCATCGCCGTCGCCAAGCAGCAGCTCTCGGCCGACAAGGCGGTCGCCGGCCTCGTGGCGGACAGCGCCGCCCAGGCGGCGAGCGCCGGCCCGCCGGCCCCCTCCGGACAGGGGCTGAGCGTCGACCGGCGGGTCTGACGGAAACGCCGCCCCCGCTTTCCGGGCCTCGCGCGACCCTGGATCGCTTCGCTGCGCTCGCGAGGACAGCGGGCTCTGCGGAGCTTCTCGAACGCCCGCCCCTACGCGAAGCCGTAAAGCCGCCGCGGGTTGTCGACGAACACCATCCGGCGCCTGTCCGCGTCCGGCACCCAGTCCGCCATCAGGTCGAGGAGCGCCGTCGTCCGCGGCGGCCCGTCCCAGGCGGCCACGTGCGGCCAGTCCGAGCCCCAGAGGCAGCGTTCCGGCGCGGCGTCGTTGAGCGCCCGGGCGAAGGGGATCGTGTCCGCGTAGGGCGGCCCGGTCACGGAATCCCGGAACGCGCCCGAGAGCTTGACCCAGTTCCCGTCGCCGACGAGGCCGAGCAGCGCCCGGAAGCCCGGATGGTCCACCCCCGCCGAGGTCGGCATGTGGCCCATATGGTCGAACACCAGCGGCACCGGCAGCCGCGACAGGCGGCCGGCGATCGGCGGCAGATCGCGGGCATCGAGCAGGAACTGGAGGTGCCAGCCCATCTCGCGGGCGAGCGCCCCGTAGGATTCGACCGCGTCGAGCCCGACCCCGCCGCCGAACAGGACGTTGAGGCGCAGGCCGACGACGCCGGCCTCCTTGAGCGCGGCGAGCTCCGCGTCGGGCAGGCCGAGCGGGATCACCGCGACGCCGCGCAGGCGTTGCCGGTGAGCGCGCAGCGTCTCGACCATCAGCCGGTTGTCGGTGCCGTGCACGCTGACCTGGATCAGCACGCCGTTGGCCATGCCGGTCCCGTCGAGCATCGCGAGGTACTGATCGGCCGGCGCCGCCGGGGGCGTGTAGCTCCGGTCCGCCACCAGCGGGTAGGCCGGCGGCAGGCCGATGACGTGGGCGTGCGTGTCGACCGCGCCGTCCGGCACGGCGTAGCGGGTCGGGCCTTCCGGATGCGGGTCCGGGGCGGGGCAGTCTCGGATCTCGGGCATGATCAGCTATCCGCGTGGAGGACCTTGCCGCGCGTCTCGGGCAGCGCGAAGGCCGCCAGGAAGAAGATCCCGTAGGCCACGGCCGCGAAGATCGCGATGGCGGAGGCGAGGCCGGCGCGCTCCGCGAGGTAGCCGACCAGCGCGGGGAACAGCGCGCCGATGCCGCGGCCGAAATTGTAGCAGAACCCCTGCCCCGAGCCGCGCAGGCGGGTCGGGTACAGTTCGGTCAGGAAGGCGCCCATGCCGGAGAAGTAGCCGGAGGCGAAGAAGCCCAGCGGGAAGCCCAGCACCCACAGCACCCCGTTCGAGAGCGGGATCTGCGTGTAGGCGACGATCACCGCGATGGCGCCCAGCGAGAAGATCAGGAACAGCGGCCGCCGCCCGAGCCGGTCGGCGAGCCACGCGCCCACGAGGTAGCCGGTGAACGAGCCGATGATCAGGGCCGCGAGGTAGCCGGTTGACGACACGATCGACAGGTTGCGCTCGGTGGTGAGGAAGCGCGGCACCCAGGTGGTGATCGCGTAGTAGCCGCCCTGGCAGCCCGCCGCCGCCAGCGAGGCGAGCAGCGTCGTCTTGAGGATCGGACCGGAGAAGATCTCCCAGATCTGCGGCCGGTCGCCCGTGGCGGCGGCCCGCGCGCGGGATTCGGCGGCGACCTCCGGCTCCTTCACGTAGCGGCGCAGGTAGAAGACCAGCAGCGCCGGCAGGGCGCCCACCGCGAACATCCAGCGCCACGCGGTCTCGGGCGGCAGGACCGAGAACAGCACCGCCTGCGACAGGACCGCGAGGCCCCAGCCGATCGCCCAGCCGGACTGGACGGAGCCCACCGCACGGCCGCGATACTCGGCCCGGATCGTCTCGCCGATCAGCACCGCGCCGGCCGCCCACTCGCCGCCGAAGCCGAGGCCGAGCAGCGCCCGCGCGATGAGCAACTGCTCGAAGTTCTGCACGAAGGCGCAGAGCAGGGAGAACAGCGAGAACCAGAGGATCGTGATCTGCAGGGTCAGCACCCGGCCGATCCGGTCGGCGACGAAGCCCGCGAGCCAGCCGCCGAGCGCCGAGGCCAGCAGCGTCACCGTGGCGGCGAGCCCGGCCGTGCCGGCATCGACGTGCCACAGCGCCATGATCGTCCCGATCACCAGCGGGTAGATCATGAAGTCCATGCCGTCGAGGCACCAGCCGGCGGCGCAGGCCCAGAAGGTGTGCCGCTCCGGCGGCGTCATCGATCGGTAGAAGGCGGAGAGGCTGGCGTCGCGGATCTCGACCGCGTCCACGCCCGTGCGCCCCTGTCCGGTTGCTGAACTCATCACCGCCTCCCGCCGCCCGATACCAGTATCAGCGTCCCAGGCAGAGCTGTCCAACGATGCGGCGGGTCACGCAAGGAACAGGAAAGGAAAAGGCCGCCCGGAGGCGGCCTGTCCCGTTCTTTTTGGCGGTCGATCGACGCTCAGTAGCAGCGCTCGACCAGCACCCGGCGGTAGCCGTAGGGCGTCCAGCGCACCCGCGGGACCGTGTAGCAGCCGCCGCCGTAGCCGTAGCCGTAATCGTAGGCCGCCGGGGCGTAGTAGCCACCGTAACCGTAGCCCGGGTAGCCGTATCCGTAGCCGCCGTAGAGGCTGCCGGCCGCGAGGCCGAGCCCGACGCCGAGGCCCAGGCCGCCGAGTCCGTAGCCGTAGCCGCCGCGATAGCCGTAGCCGCCGCGCCAGCCGTAACCCCGCCCGTAGAAGCCGCGGCCGTAGCCGAAGCCGCCCGGACGGAAACCGACACCGCGGAAGCCGCCGCCGAAGCCGCCGTTGCGGAATCCCCCGAACCCGCCGCCCCGGAAGCCGCCGCCGAAACCGCCACCGTGGAAGCCGCCGCCGAAGCCGCCGCCGTGGAAGCCGCCGCCGCCGAAACCGCGCGCGTCCGCGCTGGCCGGCGCCAAGGCCAGAGCACCCGCCGCCAGCAGGGCCGAGCCGAGCACTGCACCCTTCATCACGTCATCTCCGTGGAAACACGCCCTCTGCGGCTAAGAACGCCCGAATCGGGAAAACGGTCCAGCCCCGCCCGCGGCGCGGCCGCGAGACGCATCCGGACCCATTCGGACCCATCCAGCTTCATCCCGGCGCCCTCGGGCACGAAATTCGCCGCTTTCCGGAGCGAAGGGCGCGCCGATCGAGCTTCGCCGTCCCCGAATCGCGTCTTCCGATCGGCATGGAACGAATGATGATGCTGCGCCCGGCTCACGCCTTGTTGATCGTGCTGCTCGCCCTCGCGGCCCCGGCCCGGGCGGCCTCTCCGGCCGCCGCCGAGCCCTGCCGGGCGGTCGAGGCCCAGGGTGAGACCTTCACGGTCTGCACCATCGACCTTCGGAAGCAGCGGCTGCGGCTGTTCTGGCTCCAGGACGACGGCAAGCCCTACGGCGCCCTCGGCACCCTCGCCGAGAAGCAGGGCGGCCGCCTCGCCTTCGCGATGAACGCCGGGATGTACGACAAGGACCAGGCGCCGGTCGGCCTCTACGTCGAGGACGGGCACGAGCTGAAGCGCGTCTCCACGACCGACGGGCCGGGCAACTTCCACCTGAAGCCCAACGGCATCTTCTGGGTGAAGGGTGAGCGCGCCGGGGTGGTCGACACGGCCCGCTATCTGCGGGCGAAGATCCGGCCGGATTTCGCCACGCAGTCCGGGCCGATGCTGGTGATCGACGGCCAGATCCACCCGAAGATCGCCGCCGACGGGCCGAGCCAGAAGATCCGCAACGGCGTCGGCGTGCCCGGCGACGGGCATGTGGCGATCTTCGCGATCTCCGAGCGCCCGGTGACCTTCGGGGCCTTCGCGCGGCTGTTCCGCGACGATCTCGGCTGCCGCAACGCCCTGTTCCTCGACGGCTCGGTCTCCAGCCTCTACGCGCCGAATCTCGGCCGCTCGGACATCAGCCGGCCGCTCGGGCCTCTGGTCGGGGCTCTGCCGCGCTGAGGGGCGGTTCCGGGCTTGCGTGACTGCGGCGGGTTGGCCCTCGATCCCGATCCCGCGATCAGGCTGGCTCAGACGACGCCCGCACCGCCATCGCGGGCTCGCCCGCGGCGCTCGGAACGACGGTGCGGTCGGCCGGCGACGGAGCACCCGCCGCGGCTCGTCCGCCGCCGGCCGTTCCAGGCGCGGCGGCCGCCCTCAGCGCTGGCCGAAGGCCGTGTCCTTGAACAGGTCCTTGTACTCCCGCGGCTGCGAGCGCCAGTACTGCCTGGGCGCGCGCACCCGGGCGCCGAGCTCGGCCGCCGCGTGCCAGGGCCAGCGCGGATCGTACAGCATGGCGCGGGCGAGCGAGATCGCGTCCGCCTTGCCCTCCTGCAGGATCGTCTCCGCTTGGTGCGCCTCGGTGATCAGCCCCACCGCGATCGTGGTGAGGCCGGTCTCCGCCTTGATCCGCTCGGCGTAGGGCACTTGGTAGCCCGGCCCGAGCTTGATCGCCTGCTTCGGCGAGACGCCGCCCGTGGAGACGTGGAGCGCCGGCGACCCGGCCCGCTTGAGCGCCTGGGCCAGCTCGATGGTCTCGTCCAGGTCCCAGCCGTCCTCGACCCAGTCGGTGGCCGAGACCCGCAGCCAGACCGGGCTGCCGGCGGGCACGACATCGCGCACCGCGTCGTAGACCTCGAGGGGGAAGCGCATGCGGTTCGCGAGGCTGCCGCCGTACGCGTCCGTCCGCTTGTTGGCGATCGGCGACAGGAACTGGTGCAGCAGATAGCCGTGGGCGCCGTGCAGCTCCACCGCCTCGATGCCGAGGCGCACGGCCCGCTTGGCGGTGGCCACGAACGCGTCGCGGACGCGCTTCAGGTCGGCGGCGTCGAGGGCGTGGGGCGGGACCTCGCCCTCGCCGTGGGCGACCGCCGAGGGCGCCTCGGTGCGCCAGCCGTAGGCGTGCTCCGGCGGAATCTGCTGGCCGCCGGCCCAGGGCGCCTCGCTCGAGGCCTTGCGCCCGGCATGGGCGATCTGGATGCAGACCGGGATCGGCGCGTACTCGCGCACGGCGTCGAGCACCCGACCCAGCGCCCGCTCGCAGCCGTCGTTGTAGAGGCCGAGATCCCAGGCGGTGATCCGCGCCTCCGGAGAGACCGCGGTGGCCTCCAGGGTCAGCAGGCCCGCCCCCGACATGGCGAGCTGACCGAGGTGCATCATGTGCCAGTCGGTCGCCTCGCCGTCCCGCGCCGAGTACTGGCACATCGGCGCGACGAGGATACGGTTCTCGAGCGTGAGCGCGTCGAGCGTCAGCGGTTCGAACAGGCGAGCGGTCATCGGCAACTCCTGGTGGAAGGGCCACTCTGGCCCAGGACGGGCGCGGCGGCCAGTGCGGTGCGGCAGAGCACCTCTGCGGGCAGGCGATGCGGGAACTTGCGGATGTGACCGCCCGTTTCCTGGCCTGTCGCCGCATCGCGGCAATCGACGCGAACCGCCTGAGGGGGCGAGATCGCCCGAGGTCCAGATGATGCTCACCAAACTCGCCGTCCCGCTCGTCCTGGCCGCCGGCTGCGCCGCCCTCGCGGGCGCGGCGCAGGCCCAGCCGGCCGCCTTCGGCGGACCCAAGATGCTGATCCACGGCAATTACTGCGGGCCGGGCAACAACGCGCCCCTCCCGCCGATCGACGCCCTCGACGCGGCCTGCGCGCGTCACGACGCCTGCACGCCGGAGGGGGGATTGCCCTCGCAGGCCTGCAACCTGCGCCTCAAGCAGGAGGCGACGCTGATCTCGCGCGATCCAAGTCAGCCGGACGACGTCCGGTCCCTCGCCGGCCTCGTGGCCGCCACCGCGACTCTGATCCCGTCCGAGCCGAACGCGCGGCGCGTGCCGGCCTCGGTCACCACCGGTCCCGCCTCGGGTGCCTACGTGCCCGCCGTGACGCGGCCGGCGCCGACGGTCGATGTCGACCCCGACGACGACGGCGCCGACGCGGACTGAGGCGAGCCGCAGCCCTCGACGCTCCGTCGGCGCGGCCCGGCGGCCTACCGGGCCGCGCCGATCCCCCGGTCCTTCAGACTGTCTCCGATCTCGTCGAGGGCGGCCGCGTCGTCGATCGTCGCCGGCATCGTCCAGGGCTCGTGGTCCGCGATGCGCTTCATGGTCGCCCGCAGGATCTTGCCCGACCGGGTCTTGGGCAGCCGCGGCACGGTGAGCGCCAGCTTGAACGCCGCTACCGGGCCGATCTCGTCCCGCACCTTCGCGACGAGTTCCCGCTCGATCGTCTCGGTCGGCCGGGCGACGCCGGCCTTGAGCACCACGAACCCGCAAGGGACCTCGCCCTTCAGCGCGTCGCGGATGCCGATGACCGCGCACTCCGCCACGTCCGGGTGGCTCGCCAGCACCGCCTCCATGCCGCCGGTGGACAGGCGGTGGCCCGCGACGTTGATGATGTCGTCGGTCCGTCCCAGGACCGTGATGTAGCCGTCCCCGTCGATCACCCCGGCATCCGACGTGTCGTAGTAGCCCGGGAAGGTGGCGAGGTAGCTCGACCGCATCCGGTCGTCCGAGCCCCACAGGGTCGGGAGGCAGCCGGGCGGGAGCGGCAGGCGGATCGCGATGGTGCCCATGGTCCCCGCCGGAACCGGCCTGCCGCCCTCGTCCAGGACTTCGACCCGGTAGCCCGGCATCGGCACGCAGGTGCTGCCGTGCTTCACCGGCAGGAGGCCGAGGCCCATCGGGTTGCCGGCGATCGGCCAGCCGGTCTCGGTCTGCCACCAATGGTCGACGACCGGCCGGTCCAGCACGCGCTCGGCCCAGGCGACCGAGTCGGGATCGGCGCGCTCGCCCGCCAGGAACAGGCTGCGGAAGGCCGAGAGGTCGTACGCGGCGATCCGGGCGCCCTTCGAGTCCTCCTTCTTGATCGCCCGCAGCGCCGTCGGCGCGGTGAACAGGCAGACCACCCCGTACTCGGCGACCACCCGCCAGAAGGCGCCGGCATCGGGCGTGCCGACGGGTTTTCCCTCATACAGCACCGTGGTGCAGCCGTGCAGGAGCGGCGCGTAGACGATGTAGGAGTGGCCCACCACCCAGCCGATGTCGGAGGCGCAGAAGTAGGTCTCACCGGGCTGGACGCCGTAGAGGTTCGGCATCGACCAAGCCAGGGCGACGAGGTAGCCGCCGGTGTCGCGGACGACGCCCTTCGGCTTCCCGGTCGTGCCGGAGGTGTAGAGGATGTAGAGCGGGTCGGTGGCGGCGACCGGCACGCAGTCCGCACGCCGCTCCGCCGCCCGGGCCGCCGCGACGGTCTCGGCCCAGTCGCGATCCCGTCCCGCGACGAGGGTCGCGGGCCCCTGAGGGCGCTGGAGGATCAGGCAGGCCTCCGGCTTGTGCCGCGAGGCCGCGATCGCCGCGTCGAGGAGCGGCTTGTAGGCGACCACGCGGTTCGGCTCGATCCCGCAGGAGGCGGCGAGCACCACCTTCGGCGCCGCGTCCTCGATCCGCACCGCCAGCTCGTTGGCGGCGAAGCCGCCGAACACCACCGAGTGGACCGCGCCGAGCCGCGCGCAGGCCAGCATGCCGAACAGCGCCTCGGGCACCATCGGCATGTACAGGATCACCCGGTCGCCCTTGCCGACGCCGAGATCGGCGAGCACGGCGGCCAGCACCGCCACCTCGTCGCGCAGGACCCGGTAGGTGATGCTGCGCTTGGTCCCGGTGACGGGCGAGTCGTAGCGGATCGCCACCTGATCCGCCCGGGCGCCGTCGGCGTGACGGTCCACCGCGTTGTGGCAGGCGTTCAGGGTGCCGTCCGGGAACCATCGGCCGTAGGGGCCGGAATCCGGCGCGAAGGCCCGCTCCGGCGACCGCGCCCAGTCGAGGGCCCGCGCGGCGCCGAGCCAGAACGCCTCGGGGTCGCGGCGGGCCGATTCGTAGATCTCCGGGTAGCGGCCCGGCAGGCTGGCTCTCGTCATCGGTTCGGCGTTTCCTCACGGGCCGCTCTCCGGCGGCGGCCCGCAGAGTAGCCCATTCTCGGGCGCGCGGGAGTGGTCCCGGGCGAGAAGGCCGCGTCCGGCTGCGGCGCGAGACCCGCCATGAGAAAACCGCCGCACCGGGGCGCCCGGTGCGGCGGTTGTCAGCTCGGATTCGCTATCGGATTGGACGTGTCAGGCGTCAGTGCAACGTGTCGTTGCCCGCCTGGAGCTTGTTGATCTCGTCCTTGAGGAGGAGTTTCCGTCGCTTCAGCTCGGCAATGTGGAGGTCGTTCGCCGAAGGTCTGTGGATCGCTTCCTGAATCTCGCGCTCGAGGGCTTCGTGCTTCCGGGCGAGTTGGTTCAGATGCGTCTGCAGCGACATGAGTCGAATCTCCTGTCATCGTTTCGACATACCGAGATTGGCACAGGATGTCGGACCTGTCGAAGCGTTTTCTGCTGCTAAGTCTGATGATTGCTTACCGCGCCGCCTTGTCCGGCGCCGGAGCGTGACGCATGCTCTCGGGCGACGAACGGTCTTCGGGTTCTCAGGTGACGATGGCGGACGAGGCGGGTGAGGGTGCGCAGTCGGATCTCCTGGGCGAGCTGGCGCGGCTGCGCGAGGAGCACCGGGATCTGGATAGCGCCATCGAGGCGCTGGAGCGCAGCGTCGCCGGGGACCAGCTCCAGATCCAGCGCCTGAAGAAGCGCAAGCTCACGCTGCGCGACCGCATCTTCCACATCGAGGACGCGCTCACGCCGGACATCATCGCCTGATGCCGGTGGACGCCCTCGGGCCCCGCCTTGCCGCCGGCCCGCACCGCCTGTAAGCGCCCTCTTTTGCCGGGATCAACGATGGCGTCGCCTCCTCCGGTCGCGATCATCATGGGCAGTCAGTCCGACTGGGCGACCATGCGTCATGCCGCCGAGACGCTCGACGCGCTCGGCGTGCCGTACGACGCGCGCATCGTGTCGGCCCACCGCACGCCGGACCGGCTCGTGGCCTTCGCCAAGGGCGCGGTCGCGGCCGGTCTCAAAATCGTGATCGCGGGCGCGGGCGGCGCCGCGCACCTGCCCGGCATGGCGGCCGCGATGACCCGCCTGCCGGTCTTCGGCGTGCCGGTCGAATCGAAGGCCCTGTCCGGCCAGGACAGCCTGCTCTCCATCGTCCAGATGCCGGCTGGCATCCCGGTGGGGACCCTGGCGATCGGCCGGGCCGGGGCCGTCAACGCGGCCCTGCTCGCCGCTGCGGTCCTGGCGCTGACCGACCCGGGCCTGGCGGAGCGCCTGGAGGCGTGGCGCGCGGCCCAGAGCGCCTCGGTGGCCGAACGGCCGGTGACGGAAGAGAACGCGTGACGGACAAGATCCTCGGCCCCGGCTCTACCCTCGGCATCGTCGGTGGGGGCCAGCTCGGGCGCATGATCGCGCTCGCGGCGGCCGATTACGGCCTCAAGGCGCATGTCTACGCGCCCGACGCGGACAGCCCCGCCTTCGACGTGGCCGCCCGGACCACCTGCGCGGCCTACGACGACGCCGCGGCGCTGGCGGATTTCGCCCGCAGCGTCGACGTCGTGACCTACGAGTTCGAGAACATCCCGCACGCCACCGCCGACGTGCTGGCCCGGCACGCCGCCCTGCACCCGAACGCGCGGGCGCTCTCGACCACGCAGGACCGCCTCTCCGAGAAGGAGTTCATCAACGGCCTGGGCATCCCGACGGCGCCGTTCCGGGCGGTGGACACCCCCGACGACCTCGACCGGGCGATCGAGGTGATCGGCCTGCCGGCCGTGCTCAAGACCCGCCGCTTCGGCTACGACGGCAAGGGGCAGCGCATGCTCCGCGAGCGGGCCGAGGGCGACCGCAACGCCCTGTTCGCCGAGTTCGGCGGCGCGCCGCTGATCCTGGAGGGCTTCGTGCCGTTCGAGCGCGAGGTCTCGGTGGTCGGCGCGCGCGGGCGCGACGGCAGCTTCGCGGCCTACGACCTCTGCGAGAACGAACACCGCGACCACATCCTGGCGCTGACCCGGGTGCCGGCGCCCGGCGTGTCCGCCGAGACGGGCCGCGCCGCCGTCGAGATCGCCCGGCGGATCGCTGACGCCCTTGACTACGTCGGCGTGCTGGCCGTCGAGATGTTCCTCGTCCGCGAGGACGGGGCTGAGCGGCTCGTGGTCAACGAGATCGCGCCCCGGGTCCACAATTCCGGCCACTGGACCAGCGAGGGGGCGCTGACCTCGCAGTTCGCCCAGCACGTCCGGGCCGTCTGCGGCTGGCCGCTGGGCGATCCGGGCCGGGTCGGCGGCCTCCCCGTCGAGATGCGCAACCTGATCGGCGCCCAGGCCGACGACTGGCACGCCCTGCTGGCCGAGCCCGGCGCCCACCTGCACCTCTACGGCAAGGGCGAAGCGCGCCCCGGCCGCAAGATGGGTCACGTCACCCGCCTCGGGGCCGGCCCGACCGGTTCCTGAGGCTTCGAAGGCACACAAGCGCCGCCGCATGACCGCCGGAGGGCCGTCCGCGGCCCCGCGCGACGGTCGAGCCATACCTTCGCCACATCCCGCCGCTTCCACGGAACCGTGGTCGGTTCCGAATGCTGTCGATCGCGTCCGCCCGCACTGCCTCGGTCCCGCCGGGACCGGGCGGGGGCCGGGGCACGACGCGGCGCTTCTTAAGCCGGCCTTCACCGTGATGCGCGACGGTGCCCCGACTTCGGGTGTGCCCGGCGCAGGGCGCGGGCTCTTGGACTGTGAGGGGCGGGGCGGGCACGCGCGGAGCGGGCGACGCCTCGGGGAGAGTGGGGCGATGAACGTACGCATCCGGCTGGGACGGAAGACGGCACTGATCGGCGCGGCCTTGGTCTCGGCCGCCGGCCTCGCGGGCTGCGAGACCGTCGGCAGCGCGGCCGGCCCGCGGCAATACGCGGTCCTGGAGAAGGACACGACCGGCGCCACGAACGTCAACATCGCGTCCCTGACCGAGGTGGTGCAGCGCAACCCGAACGACGCGGCGGCCTACAACACCCGCGGCGCCGCCTACGCCCGCGCCGGCCAGTTCAACGACGCCATCGCCGACTTCACCAAGGCGATCCAGCTCGATCCGAACTCCGCCTCCGCCTACAACAACCGCGCCCTCGCGAACCGCCAGATCGGCCGCGACGGCCCGGCACTGCAGGACTTCTCCAAGGCGATCGGGATCGATCCGAATTACGGGCCGGCCTATATCGGCCGCGCCAACGTCGAGCGCGCCCAGGGCAACCTCGACCAGGCCCTGAACGACCTCAACGTCGCGATCCGCCTGAGCCCCGAATCCGCGCAGGCCTATCACGCCCGCGGCCTCGTGAAGCAGAAGCAGGGCCAGGACACACAGGCGATCGCCGATTTCGACGCCGCCATCGACCGCGACCCGTTCGTGGCCGCGCCCTATGCGGCCCGCGGCCAGAGCCTGATCGCGACCAACCAGTACGCGAAGGCGATCGAAGACTACAACGCCGCGCTGAACGTGAACGCCAAGGACGCCACGTCCTGGGCCTATCGGGGCCTCGCCTACGAGAAGCAGGGCCAGCGCAAGGAGGCGATGGAGAACTACCAGCGCGCCTCGACGATCGACCCCAACAACACCGTCGCGCGGGCCGGCCTCGGCCGCGTGCAGGGCGGGGTCGGCTCGCTGTTCAACTGATCCCGGTCATCCCGGCGCCCTCGTCCCGGGGCGCCGGAAGTCTCCTTCGCCGAGGCCGCGTCGCGATCCTCAGGCCGCCAGCAGCCCGTTCTCGTCCTGCGTGATCCGGCGCAGGTGGTGGGCGGTGTCGCCGAGCTGGTACTCGATCATGGCGAGCCGCTTGAAGTGGTGGGCGCCGACATACTCGAGCGTCATGCCGATGCCGCCGTGGAGCTGGACCCCCTCCTGGCCGACGTAGCGGCAGGCCTTGTTGATCTGCACCTTCACGGCCGACAGGGCCGCGGCCCGCGCCCGCGCGTCCGGCGTGTCCACCATCATGGCGGCGTAGAGCGCCATCGAGCGCGCCTGTTCCAGCTGGATCAGCATGTCCACGGCCCGGTGCTGCAGGGCCTGGAACGAGCCGACGCTGACGCCGAACTGCTTGCGGGTTTTGAGGTACTCGACCGTGAGATTGTGGAGCGCGTCCATGGAGCCGACCGCCTCGGCGGCGAGCGCCGCGATGCCGTGCTCCACCACCCGCTCCAGGAGCGGCAGGCCGTCCTCCGGATCGCCGAGCGCCGCGTCGGCGGGGATCTGCACTTCCGAGAAGGACACCTCCGCGGCCCGGCCGCCGTCCTGGGTCGGGTAGGCCTCGACGGCGACGCCGGCGGCGTCCGTCGGGACCAGGAACAGGCCGAGTCCGCGGGGATCGCGCCGCTCGCCCGAGACGCGGGCGGAGACCACCATCAGGCCGGCCGCGTCGGCGTTGGGCACGACGCTCTTGGCCCCGCTCAGCACGAACCCGTCGCCGCTGCGCCGGGCCGCGGTGGCCACGTCGGCGAGGTCGTAGCGGGACTGGCGCTCGGTGTGGGCGAGGGTCAGGCGCAGGTCACCGGCGACGAGGCCTGGGACGAGGCGCGCCTTCTGCGCGGCGCTGCCGCCGAGCCGCAGGGCCGTCGAGCCCAGCACGAGGCTCGCGAGCAGGGGTTCGACCACGAGGTTGCGGCCGACCGCCTCCATGACCAGCATGGTCTCGACCGGGCCGCCGCCGAGGCCGCCCTCCTCCTCGGAGAAGGGCAGGCCGGCGACGCCGAGCTCGGCGAAGGCCGTCCAGCCCTCCTCGGGGAAGCCGAGGGGCGCCTTGAGCCGCGCCTGCCGGCTCTCCAGCGAGGGGTAGAGGTCGGCGGCGAGCCGCTCGACGCTATCGCGCAGGAGCGACTGGTCCTCGTTCAGGTCGAAATCCATGGTGTTCCCTCGCGGATATCGTAGGGGGCGCCCGGCACTGGTCCGTCCCACCAGATCCCCTCATCCTGATGTGCCGGAGCGTAGCGAAGGCCTCGAAGGAGGCCTCCGGAAGTCGCCGCGATCCCTGGAGCCCTCCTGCGAGGCTGCCGCTCAGCCCCGCAGGACGAGGGAGAGGTTGGAACGAGGCGATGGCTCACAAACCCAGAATGCCCTTGGCGATGACGTTGTGCTGGATCTCGTTCGAGCCGCCGTAGATCGAGACCTTGCGGTTGTTGAAGTAGCTCGGCGCGGCGGCGTCGACCCAGTCGAAGCCGCCGGGCAGGTTGTTGGCCCCTGCCCCGCGCGCGGGCGCCGCGAGGGCGAAGGGCCCGGCGAGCTCGACGAGCAGCTCGGTCGCCGCCTGCTGGAGCTGCGAGCCGCGGATCTTGAGGAGCGACGAAGCGGGGTCCGGCTCCACCGAATCCGCCCGGCCCTGCTTGGCCGCCACCCGCATCTGGGTGATCTCCAGGGCCTTCAGCTCGACCTCGACCTCCGCGACGCGACCGCGGAAGGCGGGATCGTCCCACATCGTCCCGGACCCGGCCGGCATCTCGCGGGCCAGCCGCTTGATCCGGGCGATCCGTTCCTTGGTGAGCCCGATCCGGGCGATGCCGGTGCGCTCGTTGGCGAGCAGGAATTTCGCGTAGTCCCAGCCCCTGTTCTCCTCGCCCACGAGGTTCTCGACGGGCACGCGCACGGCGTCGAAGAAGACCTCGTTGACCTCGTGCCGGCCCTCCAACGTCAGGATCGGCCGCACGGTGATCCCGGGCGTCTTCATGTCGATGAGGAGGAAGGAGATGCCGCGCTGCTTCTTGGCCTCGAAGTCGGTGCGCACCAGGCAGAAGATCCAGTCGGCGTGCTGGCCGAGTGTGGTCCAGGTCTTCTGGCCATCGACGACGTAGTGGTCGCCGTCGCGCACCGCCTTGGTCTTGAGCGAGGCGAGGTCCGAGCCGGCGCCGGGCTCCGAGAAGCCCTGGCACCACCAATCGTCGAGATTGGCGGCGCGCGGCAGGAAGCGTTCCTTCTGGTCCTGCCGGCCGAAGGTCGCCAGCACCGGGCCGAACATGTAGCAGTTGAACTGCTGCGGCAGCGGCACGGCCGCCTGGAACAGCTCCTCGGTGTAGATGTAGCGCTGGATCGGGGTCCAATCCCGGCCGCCCCATTCCTGCGGCCAGTGCGGCACCGCCCAGCCCTTGGCGTTGAGGATCTGCTGGCTCGTGACGTAATCGTCCTTGGTGAGGCTGCGCCCCTCCGAGACCTTCCTGCGGATCTCGGAGGGGATCTCCGTCCGGCAGAAGGTGCGGACCTCGTCGCGGAACGCGATCTCTTCGGATGTGAAGCGGAGATCCATCGTCAGCCTCCGATCTCGAACAGGCCGGCGCAGCCCTGGCCGCCGGCGACGCACATGGTCACCACGGCGTAGCGCGCGCCGCGGCGGCGGCCCTCCAGCAGCGCGTGGCCCACGAGCCGGGCCCCCGACATGCCGAACGGGTGGCCGACCGCGATGGCGCCGCCGTTGACGTTGACCTTCGAAGGGTCGATCCCGAGCCTGTCGCAGCAGTAGACCGACTGGGACGCGAAGGCCTCGTTCAGCTCCCACAGGTCGATGTCGGAGACGCGCAGGCCCTGCCGCTCCAAGAGCCGCGGCACCGCGAAGACCGGGCCGATGCCCATCTCGTCCGGGCCGCAGCCCGCCGAGGCGAAGCCCCGGAAGGTGCCGAGCGGCGTCAGGCCCCGCCGCGCAGCCTCGTCGGCCGACATCAGCACGCTGGCCGAGGCTCCGTCCGAGAGCTGGCTGGCATTGCCCGCCGTGATGAAGGCCCCCTCCCCGCGCACGGGTTTGAGCTTCGCGAGCCCTTCGAGGGTGGTGTCCGGCCGGTTGCCCTCGTCCTTGGCGAGCCGGGTCTCGACCTCCCGGGTCTCGCCGGTGGCCTTGTCGGTCACCGCCATCACGGCGCTCATCGGGACGATCTCGTCGTCGAAGAGGCCGCGCGCCTGCGCGTCTGCCGTGCGGCGCTGGCTCTCCAGGGCGAATTGGTCCTGCGCCTCGCGGGAGATCCGATAGCGCTCCGCCACGATGTCGGCGGTCTCGATCATCGGCATGTAGATCGCCGGCAGGTGGGCCTCCAGCCACGCGTTGCGGGTCAGCTCCCGCTGGACCTTCGGCTGGACGAGGCTGATCGACTCGACGCCGCCCGCCACCGCCGCCGGCACGCCGTCGAGGATGATCCGCCGCGCCGCGCTGGCGATCGCCTCCAGGCCCGAGGCGCAGAAGCGCGAGATCGTGACGCCGGCCGACTCCACCGGGATCCCCGCCACCAGGGCGGCGTGGCGGGCGACGTTGCCGCCCGTGGCGTTCTCCGGATAGCCGCAGCCGAGCACCACCTCCTCGACCGCCTCGGGCTCCAGGCGCGCCCGGTCCAGGGCGCCGCGGATCGCGTGGGCGGCGAGGTCGGCGCCGCGGGTGAGGTTCAGGGCGCCGCGATGGGCCTTGCCGATGGGCGTACGGGCGGTCGCGACGATCACCGCGTCGGTCATGATCTCCCTCCCGCTCAGGCGTTCTTCAGGCCGGCGAAGCTGCCGCCCTCGGCGGCGAGGCGCTTCAGGAGCGGCGCCGGCTCCTGGCTGTCGTCGCCGGTCTCGGCCGCGAAGCGGGTCAGCGCTTCGGCGATCGTCTTGAGACCCACCGTGTCGGCCCAGTGCATCGGGCCGCCGCGCCAAGCCGGCCAGTTGTAGCCGTTGATCCAGATCGTATCGATGTCGCCGGGCCGGGCCGCGATGCCCTCATCCAGGATCCGCGCGCCCTCGTTGACCATCGGGTACATCAGCCGCGCGACGATCGCGTCGGCCGTGAAGCTGCGGCGGGCAACGCCGTGCTCGGCGGCGACTCGCGCGATCAGCGCCTCGACCTCGGGATCGCGCGTGCCGGTGCGGGCACCGTCCGGGTACAGGTAGAAGCCGCGGCCGGTCTTCTGGCCGAACCGGCCCTGCTCGGCGAGCGAGTCGGCGACGGGGGCCCGCCCGCCGAAATCCTTGCGCGAGCGCCAGCCGATATCGAGCCCCGCGAGATCGCCCATGGCGAAGGGCCCCATCCGGAAGCCGAAGCCGGTGACCGCCGCATCGACCTCGTGGGGCAGCGCGCCCTCGAGCAGCAGGCGCTCGCCGGCCCGGCTGCGACGCTCCAGCATGCGGTTGCCCACGAAGCCGAAGCAGACCCCCACCGCGACCGGAAGCTTGTTGAGGCGCTTGCCCAGGTCGAGGGCGGTGGCGAGCACCTCCGGCGCGGTCTTCTCGGCCCGGACCACCTCGACGAGGCGCATGACGTTGGCCGGGCTGAAGAAGTGCAGGCCGAGCACGTCCTGCGGCCGGTTCGTGACCGCCGCGATGGCGTTCACGTCGAGATAGGAGGTGTTGGTGGCCAGGATCGCGCCGGGCTTGGCGATCTGATCGAGCTCGGAAAAGATCCCGCGCTTGACGCCCATATCTTCGAAGGCCGCCTCGACGACGATGTCGGCCTCCCTGGCGTGCTCCAGACCGATCGCGCCGGTGATCCGGCCGACCCGCTCCTCGCGCTGGGCCTCGGTGATCGAGCCCCGCTTCGCCGAGCCGGCGTAGAGCGCCTTCACCCGGTCGAGGCCGCGCGTCAGGGCACCCTCCTCAGTCTCGATCACCGTCACCGGGATGCCGGCATTGGCGAAGCACATGGCGATGCCGCCCCCCATCGTGCCGGCGCCGATCACCGCGGCCGTGCGGATGGGGCGGCGCGGCGTGTCCTTCGGCAGGCCTGGCACCCGGGCGGCCTCGCGCTCGGCGAAGAAGGCGTAGCGCAGGGCCTTCGAGCGCGGATCCTCCACCAGGGCGCGGAACTCGGCCCGCTCCACCGCCAATGCGGCGTCGAAGTCCTGCTCCAGGCCGGCGCGCACCGCCCGCGCCAGGGCGTGGACGTTGGTGGCGTCGGGATCGCGCTTCACCGCCTCGGCGGCCTGCGCCTCGAACCGCTCCCGGTTCTGGGGCGTGAGCTTGCCGGAGCGGTCGCGCGCCCGCGGCAGCGTCCCCGCATCGGCGAGTTCCAGGGCGCGGGTCCGGGCCTCCGCCACGAGGTCGCCGAGCACCACGGCGTCCACGATGCCGAGCGCCGCCGCCTTCTCGGCGGAAAGCGGCTCGCCGGTGAGCATCATCGGGAAGGCGGCGTCGGGCCCGATCAGGCGCGGCAGGCGCTGCGTGCCCCCGGCGCCCGGGATGATCCCGAGCTTGATCTCCGGCAGGCCGATCCTGGCCGACGGGGCCGCGACGCGGCCGTGGCAGGCCATCGCCAGCTCCAGGCCGCCGCCGAGGGCCGCGCCGCCGATCGCCGCCACCACGGGCTTCGGGCTGGCATCGAGCCGGTCCAGGATGTCGGGAAGGCTCGGCGGGCGCTGCGGCTTGCCGAACTCGCCGATGTCGGCGCCGCCGACGAACACCTTGCCCTCGGCGGCCAGCACGACGGCGCGGACCGACACGTCCGCGATGACCTGCGTCAGGGCCTCGTCGAGGGCCGCCCGCAGCGCGGCGCCCAGCGCGTTGACCGGCGGGTTGGCGAGCGTGAGCACCGCCACCCCGCCATCGACCTCCTGACGAACCACCCGATGCTCCCTGATGTTCTGCAATGCAGAATGAACGTTCGCAATTCGGCGGGATGTTGGTCCGAGTGATCGAAAGCGTCAAGGACGGGCGGCACCGGTTCTCTCCGGGTCGCCGACCGTTCCGCAGTGCAGAAACTTTGCGGCTCGGCCGTTTGACCCAGGGCCCGGGGCCGTGGCATCACAACGGCCCTGGACGAGACTCGGTTGCGGACGCCGCCCGGCGCGCGAAGGCCGGGCTGCCGGGAGGCAGGGGGAGGATCGCGGTGCGCGGCAAGGATCGGGACGAGCGGCCCGGGGGCGCCTGCCCGGCGCCGGTTCTGGCGGCCGGGAGCGGGCGGTGAGCGACGGTCCCGAGCGAGACCCGGGCGGGCGCCTGCCCGAGATCCTGCGCGGCCGGCTCGCCCTGCCGGTGATCTGCGCCCCGATGTTCATCGTGTCCGGCCCGGAGCTGGTCATCGCCCAGTGCCTGTCCGGCGTGGTCGGTTCCTTCCCCGCGCTGAACGCCCGACCGGCCGAGCTCCTCGACGAGTGGCTCTCGCGGATCACGCAGACGCTCGCGCAGGCCCGCGCCGCGGACCCGTCGCGGCGGATCGCGCCGTTCGCGGTGAACCAGATCGTCCACGCCTCCAACGACCGGCTGGCCCAGGATGTCGAGGCTTGCGTCCGGCACCGGGTGCCGATCATCATCACGTCGCTGCGGGCGCCGGACGCCGTGATCCGCCCGGTCCACGCCTATGGCGGGGTGGTGTTCCACGACGTCACCACCGTGCGTCACGCCGAGAAGGCCCTGGAGGCCGGCGTCGACGGGCTGATCCTGGTCTGCGCCGGGGCCGGGGGCCACGCCGGCACGCTGAGCCCCTTCGCCCTCGTCGGCGAGATCCGGCGGTTCTACGACGGTCCGCTGATCCTGTCGGGGGCGATCACCTCGGGCTCGGCGATCCTGGCGGCCCAGGCCATGGGCGCCGACCTCGCCTACATGGGCACCCGCTTCATCGCCACCCGGGAGGCGAACGCGGCGGCGGCCTACAAGGACATGATCGCCGGCAGCGCGGCCGCCGACATCCTCTACACCCCCTACTTCACGGGCGTGCCGGGCAACTACCTCACGCCGAGCATCCGCGCCGCCGGGCTCGATCCCGAGGCGCTGCCGGCGCGCGACAAGACCGCGATGAATTTCGGCAGCGGCAGCGTGAAGGCGTGGCGGGACGTCTGGGGCGCCGGCCAGGGCGTCGGCACCATCGCGGACGCGCCGGCGACCGCCGACCTCGTCGCCCGCCTCGCCCGGGAATACGCGGCGGCGCGGGCGCGGACGGCCGGCAGCGCCGCGGACTACGCGACGGACCGCGCCGGCGGGGTCGCCCCGTGAGCGTCCGCGTCGCCGATCCGGAGCCCGGGATCCGGCTCGTCACGATGGACCAGCCGGAGCGGCGCAACGCCCTCGACCGGGCGACCTACGCGGGCCTGACCGACGCCCTGGACACGGCGGGAAGGGACGCGGAGGTGCGCGCCCTCGTCCTCACCGGCGCGGGCGGCTGCTTCACCGCCGGCAACGATCTCAAGGATTTCCAGGACGTCGAGACCGCGGGCGCCAGCCCCGGCCTGACCTTCCTCAAGGCCCTGCGCGCCTGCCCGCTCCCGGTCGTGGCCGCCGTGGAGGGCCACGCGGTCGGCATCGGCACGACGCTGCTGCTCCACTGCGACCTCGCCTACGCGGGGGACGGGGCGCGGTTCCGCCTGCCGTTCACGGCCCTGGGCCTCAGTCCGGAGGGCGGGTCGAGTTACCTGCTGCCCCTGGTGGCGGGATCGAAGCGCGCCGCCGAGCTGCTGATGCTCGGCGAGCCCTTCACGGCCGCGGACGCCGCCGCGGCCGGCCTGATCAACGCCGCCGTCCCGGCCGGGACGGCCCTGGATACCGCTCTGACCAAGGCGCGCGCGCTCGCCGCCCTGCCCCGGGTCTCGATCGCCGCCACCAAGCAGGCTCTGCGCCGCGGCCACGACGACAGCGTCGCACGCGCCCTCGACGCGGAGGCGGAGGTCTTCCACGCCCTCCGCCGCGGTCCGGCGGCGCAGGCGGCCTTCGCGGCGTTCCTGCGCCGATGAGCGGGCCGATGGAGGCGGATGCGGGCCTGCGCGCCGGATCCGACGGCGCCGAGCCCGACGCTGGCGGGTCCGACTCTGGCGGGTCCGGCGCGAAGGAGGACCGGCACTTCGTCACGGCGCTCGCCCGGGGGCTGTCGGTGCTCGCCTGCTTCGGCCCGGGGCGCACGAGCCTCGCCAACCACGACATCGCGGAGGCCTGCGGGCTGCCGCGCTCCACCGTGTCGCGGCTGACCTACACGCTGACCAAGCTCGGCTACCTGCAGCACATGCCCGAGCTCGGCCGGTACCGCCTCGGCACCGCCACCATCGCGCTGAGCTCGGCCGCCCTGGGCGGCCTCGACGTCCGCGCCATCGCCCGGCCGGTGCTGCGCGCGGTCGCGGAGGCGGCCAACGCCTCGGTGGGGCTCGGGGTGCGCGACCGGCTCAGCATGCGCTACGTCGATTGCCAGCGAGGCCCAGCGGCGATCTCGCTCAACCTCGACACCGGCTCGCGCATCTCGCTCGCCCGCAGCGCCATGGGCCGCGCCTACGTGGCGGTCTGCCCGGACCGGGAGCGCGCGGGCATCTACGAGGACCTGAAGGCGCTCGATCCCGTGGCCTGGCCGGCGCTGCGCGNCCGGCCTCGACCGGGCAGTGGAGGAGCACCGGGACCTCGGCTGCTGCACCTCGTTCGGCGAGTGGCAGGAGACGGTCTGCGCCATCGCGGTGGGGTTCCATCCCGGCGGCGGCCTGCCGCCCATGGCGGTCAATTGTGGTGCCCCCACCGTCATCACCGACGCGCGCTTCCTCTTGGACGTCGCGCGCCCGAAACTGATCGACGCCGTGCGCAGTCTCGACGGCGTCATGGGAGCCTGAGGACTTTCGCGATGGATGCCGTTGCCGACCTGCCGCTCGCCGGAATCCGCGTCCTCGACCTGTCCCGGGTCCTGGCCGGACCCTGGTGCGCGCAGGTGCTGGGCGATCTCGGCGCCGACGTGATCAAGGTCGAGCACCCGGAGCGCGGCGACGACACCCGCGACTGGGGCGTGCCGACGAGCCCCGGTAACACCTCGTATTTCGACAGCGTGAACCGCAACAAGCGCTCGATCGGCGTCGACCTCGCCACGCCGGACGGCCTGGCGATCGTGAAGGCTCTGGCCCGCGACAGCGACGTGCTGGTCCAGAACTTCAAGACCGGCGGGGCCGAGAAGCTCGGCCTCGGCTACGCGGCGCTCGCGGCGGAGAATCCCGGCCTGATCTACTGCTCGATCGCCGGCTACAGCTCCGACGGCTCGGAGGCCGGCCGGCCCGGCTACGACCTCGTGGTCCAGGGCGAATCCGGCGTGATGGCGCTCAACGGCGAGGCCGGGGGACCGCCGCTCAAGTTCGGGGTCGCGGCGGTCGACCTGTTCACCGGCCAGTTCGCCGCCCAGGCCGTGCTGGCGGCCCTGTACCAGCGGGAGCGGACCGGGCGCGGGCGGACCGTTGACCTCGCCCTGTTCGACTGCGGCGTGGCGCTGACCTCCTATTACGGCCTCGAGGCGCTCGCCCGCGGGATCGATCCGCCCCGCTACGGCAACGCCCACCCGTCGATCGTACCCTACGGGGTGTTCGAGGCCGGCGACGGGCCGGTGGTGATCACGGTCGGCAACAACGGGCAGTACCGCCGCTTCTGCGAGCAGGTGCTGGAGCGCCCGGACTGGGTCGCCGACCCGCGCTTCGCCACCAATCTCGACCGGTCGCGCAACCGCGCCGCCTTCATCCCGGTGCTGGAGGCCGAGCTCGCCAAGTGGGAGCGCGCGCCGCTGATCGCGCGGCTCAGGGCCGCGGGCATCCCCTGCGGCGAGGTGATGGGCCTGCGCGAGGCGCTCACCTGCGACCGCGCCCGGGAGGCCGGGCTGGTGGTCGCGGCGTCGGAGAACGCCCACGTCATCGCCCCGCCCTACCGGCTCGACGGGCGCCGGCTGCCGGTGCGGCGGATGCCGCCGGGCCTCGGGGATTCGAGCGCCGAGATCCTGGCGGAGCAGCTGGAGTATCCAGAGGACGCGCGCGACGCGCTGCGGGCCAGGGGCGTGGTCCGGTAGGCGGGCCGTCGCCTGCCGGCGCGTGCCGTGTCCCGGGCTAGCGCAGCACGCCCTCGGCGAGCGCCCGCTGGATACCCCGGACATCCGCGCCCTTCTTCAAGGTCCGCTGGATCGGCTCCGCCGCCCCCGAGACCCAGATCTTCAACTCGGCGTCGAGGTCGAACGTGCCGGCGGTCTCGACCGAGAAGCGCACGATCGCGCGGTACGGCACCGACAGGAACTCGACCTTGCTGCCGGTCACGCCCTGGACGTCGATCAGGATGACGCGGCGCTCGGTGAACACGAACACGTCCCGGATGATCTTGAAGGCGAGCCGCGCCGTCTCGCCCTCGATCAGGATGCCGGCGAGCCGGCGCTCCAGGGAGGCCGCGTCGACGGCCGAGCCGTGTCCGAGCAATCCGTCCAGAAGGCCCATGGCCGATCATCTCGTGCTGGTCCGCGTCGACGCGGAGCATGGCGTCTGGCCGTCGGCGCGGCAACCGCCCGGCGCGATCCGGTCCCCGATCCGGACCGCGATCCCGGTCGCGCGGCGTGCCTCGGGCATCGTCCGGGCGCCGACCAGTGGGCACGGATCATGGATGAGCGGCCGGAGAGTCGGGGCATAGCGTCGACGAAGCAGTTTCATGAGGCTGCCTATCGGGCGCGACGCCGGGCCCGGCGTCGCGCCCGGCGTCACGCGCAGCTCGAGGCGTCCGACGGCCCCCCGGGCCTACACCGGGCGTCGAAGCTCCGCGCGAGTTCGGCGAGGCTGACGGAACCGAGCCGCGCGACCAGGAGGGCCTCGGCCTCGCGCAGCGTGTCTTCGACCGCCTCGTTGACGACCTTCTCGACGGCGCAGGCCGGGTTCGCGCGATCGCTGCCGATCGCGAAGATGCGCGGACCGCCGACCGCGCGGTGGACGTCGAGCAGCGAGACCGCGCTCAGGTCCGCCGCGATGGTCCATCCGCCGCCGTGCCCCTTCTCCGATTTCACGTAGCCCGCGTTCCGGAGCCCGGCCATCGTGCGGCGGACGACCACGGGGTTCGTCCCGAGCATCCGCCCGATCGCCTCGGACGTCATCGGTCCGTCGTGGCGCGCCATGTGAAGCAGCACATGGAGCGTTCGGGAGAGGCGGCTGTCGGTGCGCACCCGTCGATCCACCACACCGAACTCGGGATTGGCAACCGCGCGCCATCACGATACTTATCAAGTTGCGTGATGGCGAGGGTCGTGGCGATGCGCGAGTTCGAGAACCCGGATCGGTGGGACAAGGTCGCCGAGCACTACGCGACGACCGCCCACCCGTTCACGGCGCGCTTCGCCGAGGCGGCGCTCGCGCGAGTGCCGCTGACCGAAAGCAGCCGCGTCCTCGACGTCGCGGCCGGCACCGGCGCCCTCGCGCTGGCCGCGGCGCGGACGGGGGCGCAGGTCCTGGCGGTCGACTTCTCGCCGGGCATGGTCGCGCGCGTCGCCGGGGCGGGCTCGGCCAATGTCGAGGCGCGGGTCATGGACGGCCAGGCGCTCGCCCTCCCCGACGGCGGCTTCGACGCGGTGTTCTCGATCTTCGGGGTGATCATGTTCCCCGACTGGCGGAAGGGGCTCGCCGAGATGGCGCGCGTGACGCGGCCCGGGGGCTGGGGCATCGTCGCGACGTGGCAGGATCAGGGCGCGGCGACGTTCCTGCTGCTCGGCGAGATCCGCCGCCGGCTGTTCCCCGAGCGCGAGAGCCGGGCGATGCCCGAAGGGGTGCGGGTGCTCGGCGATCCGGCCGGGTTCACCCGGGAGATGGTCGCGGCCGGGTATGGACCGCCCCGGATCGAATGCGTGACCTTCGACTACGCCCTCGACGTCGCCCTGCTGGACGACCCCGACACGGTGTTCGGCCTGTCGCCGGACTGGGTCGACCTGAGTGCGGACGACCGGGCCGCGGTGACCGCGGAGGCGCGGCGCGTGGCGGGCGGCCGGCCCGTCCTGCCGATCCCCTCCACCGCGCTGATCGCCGTCGCGGAGCGGTGAGCGCCGCTTCGGTGCGAGACCTCCCGCCTCAACTAGACCCCTGCGCGTCCGCCAAGCGCGCCCGCGCGTCGTCCAGAACCCGGGTCAGGGCCGCGTCCCACGAGACCCGCGGCTGCCAGCCGGTGGCGGTGTGGAGGCGGCCGGCATCGCCCGCGGCCAGGGGAATCTCGGTCGGCCGCACCCGCTCCGGGGCGACGCGGATCTCGAACGGGACCCGGGCGCGGGCGCGCAGATCCTCGAGGACGCTGGCGATCGTCCGCGGCTGGCCCGAGCTGATATTGAAGACGCTCCCGTCCGCCAGGGAGTCCGCCCGGCCGATCAGGTCGGCATAGGCGTTCGCCACGTCGGCGACGTCGAGGAAGTCGCGGTAGGAGGAGAGATTGCCGACCTCCAGGCACGGCGGCACGAGGCCGGCCTCGATCCGGGCGATCTGGCCCGCGAAGGAGGCCACGACGAAGCGCTCGTCCTGGCCGGGGCCGATATGGTTGAACGGCCGCAGCACGACGAGCTTCACGCCGATCCGGGGCAGCAGGTCGCGGAGCAGCTGCTCGCCCACCCATTTCGACCGCGCGTAGGTGTTGCGCGGCAGCGGCTCGACCGCCTCGCTCAGGGCGTGGCCCGCCAGGAAGGCGCTGCCGTAGACTTCGCCGGAGCTGACGAAGAAGAAGGTGCAGCCCGGCACCGCCTCCACCGCGGCCACGAGGTTCATCAGGCCGTTGACGTTGACCCGCCACGTCTGGCCCGGACCGCTCGCGGAATCCGCCACCGAGGCGAGGCCCGCCAGGTGGAGGATCGCGGTCGGCCGGAACCGCGCCACGAAGCCGCCGAGCGCGGCCTCGTCGAGGAGGTCGATCGCCGCGTAGGTGACCCCCTCCGGCAGGCGCGGCGACCGCCCCCGCCCGATCCCGGCCACGCAGTCGCCCGTCCGCGCCGTCGACCCCGCCAGGAGCGGCAGCACGTGGCCGCCCACGAAGCCCGCCGCCCCGGTGACGAGGATGCGCCGCGCGGCGGGGCCGCCGGCCCCGTGGGGAGTGGGCGCGCTCACGGCGCGATCCGGGCGCGGGCCGTCACCTAGCCCGGGTTCCGGGTTCCCCAGCGCACGCCCATGCTGCCCTGTCCGGCGCCCGGCGAACTGCCGGCATCGGCGCCGATCGCCGGGCCGGAGGCGGTCTTCGGTCGGTGCTGCGAGCCGGCCGCCAGGGGCTGCGACGCCATCGTGTCGGGCACCTCCGACAGGTACTCCTCGTCCCGATCGGTGGCGAACTGGCCAGCCTTGCGGAAGGTCCAGAGATAGCCCGGCACCACTGCCTCGGCGGCGGTCGGCGTGATCCCGATCCCCTCGAAGGTCCTGCCCTCGGCCTTGGCGGCCTCCGAGACGACGTTGTCGTTCTGGAGCAGGGTGACCTGATCGCGGGTCAGCTTCAGCGAGTCCGGCAGGAGGCCGAAGGTCAGGGTGTCGGCGATCTCCAGCATGCGGGCCTGGAGCTTGGCCGCCGGCACGGGCAGGTCCACGACCACCCGCTTCCGCCGGATCGTCTTCAGCATGTAGCGTACGAAGTGCTCGAGCGTGCCCACCTCCGGGCCGCCGAGTTCGTAGACCTTGCCGGGCGCGACGGTGCCGTCGACCGCGCGGGCAATCGCCTCGGCGACGTCGCCCACGAAGGCCGGCTGGAAGCGCGACTGGCCGCCGGCCAGCGGCAGGACCGGGAGCGCCCGGGCGAGGCCGGCGAAGCGGTTGAAGAAGCTATCGCCGGGCCCGAAGATCAGCGAGGGCCGGAACACGACGGCGTCCGGGCAGGCGGCGAAGACCCGCGCCTCGCCCTCCGCCTTGGTGCGCGCGTAGAGCGACGGCGAGGCCGGATCGGCGCCGATCGCCGAGACCTGGATCATCCGGGCGCCCTGGCGCGCCGCGGCGCGGGCGATCGCCTCGGCCCCGTCGACCTGCAGCCGCGCGAAGCTCTGGGAGCCGGTCTCCTGCAGGATGCCGACGAGGTTGATCAGCACGTCCGACCGCTCGGCGGCCCGGGCGACCGAATCCGGGTAGCGCAGGTTCGCCTGGACGGCGACGATCTGGTTGACCTTCCCCAGCGGCTGCAGGAACAGCGCGAGGTCCGGCCGGCGCACCGCGACGCGGATCCGGTAGCCGCGCTTCGCCAGCGCCCGCACCACGTGCCGGCCCAGGAAGCCGGAACCGCCGTAGATCGTCACGAGCTGGTCCTGCGGGCGCAGGGGACCCGGCGCGGCGACGGAACGCGTCTGCAGACTGGTGTGCGCCGTCGCAGACGCCGTCGTGTTGTCTTGGCCGCTCATCGCCGTGGTCTCGAGCTCCTCGCGCGCCCCGGGGCGCCGTCAGGCGGCCTACTTAGCCTAACTTCGGCGCGATGGGAGCCGCCGAATGCACCGCCGCGCCATTCCGGTGAACAGCGCGGCGCGGATGACCGCTGCCGGAGGCCCGAGCGCCGCCGGCGCGACGCTGGTCACAGCGCTGGAACGGGTGCGGCCGCCGCGCATTCTTCCCCACCATACGGCCCTGCCGAATCGCGCGGATGGGACGCGCCGGGGACTTCGATGATTGTAGGGATGCTCGTTTCCGCGGCGATCGCGGTGTTCGGTCTGCTGGTGGCGCTCGGGTATGTCGGCCACCCGATCGACGCGCAGCTCGTCAGCAACTACGGCTGGAGCATCCTGATCATCGGCGTCGCGCTGTTCGTTCTGTTCACCTGGGCCCGGTACAGCCGGACCCGCAGGCGGCGCTCCGCCTGACTCCGCGCCTCAGGCAACCTTGATCCGGCGGCGCATCTCCCGCGCCACGGCCGGGCGTCCGCTCGGCCGGCCGCTCACCGCCCGCGGCGCGCCCACGATCAGGCTCTGCCGCTCGCGCGCGATGAACGCCGTCGGCATCTCGGCCTGGAGGTCGGCCTCCATGTCGCGCAGCGCCGTGTCGGAATGGGCCGGGTGCAGGTGGATGATCCCGAGCGCCTTGACGCCCGCGTTCCGGGCGAGCTCCACGCCCTTCTGCCAGGTCGAGTGGCCCCAGCCCCGGCAGGTCGGATACTCCCCGTCGGTGAACATGCCGTCGTAGACCATCAGGTCGGCGTCGGCGACGAAGGCGGCGAGCTCCGGATCCGGCCACGGGTCGCTGTGCTCGATGTCGCTGATCAGGCACAGGCGCCGGCCGCCGTGCTCGAACCGGTACCCGACCGAGCCCTGCGGATGGTTCAGCATGATCGTGGCGACCCGCGTCCCGTCCGGGAAAGCCAGGGTCTGGCCCGCCTCGAAGCCGTGGTGGTGAAAGGTGCAGCACAGCTTGTCGAGCGTAACCGGGAAGAGCGGCGGCGCGAACAGGCGGTCGAGGGTCGGCCCGGCCGATTCGCCGCCGAGGTTGCCGCAGTAGGTGTTGATGACCCGGTCGGGATCGAGGACCGCCGGCTTGAAGAAGGGCAGACCCGCGGTGTGGTCGAGATGCAGATGGCTGAACAGCAGGTCGACTTCCTGGGGCAGATCGGTCCGGTGACCCTGCCCGAGGTTGTAGATGCCCGAGCCCGCGTCGACGATGAACATGCGCTGGCCGCACCGCACCTCGATGCAGGGCGTGCTGCCGCCGAACTCGGCGTATTGCGGGCCGCTGACGGGCGTCGAGCCGCGGACGCCCCAGAAGCGGAGTGCGAGGTCCTGGTCGGCCGCCAGGATGGTCGGCTCGGAACTGTTCGACATGGCGATCACGAATCCGCGGACAGTCAGTCCCGATCACTTATGATCGAAACCCCGTCGCCGTTCCGGGAAGGTAGCTTTGAATACGGCAGGCCGACGGAGCAGGTGTACCGCTCATCCCCTGCCGTATCATGAATTGGTGTGCCGCACGCGGCCGTGATGTGCGTCCGCGCACACGCACGGGCCGCCGCGACGGGCCTTCGCATGCTCAGAGGGGCTCCGCGGCGGCCATGAGACCGGCCGCCGACCCGGCCAGGAACGGGCGTCCGGCCGCCGATCCGGCGAGTCCCGCGGCCAGCCAGGACGGGAGTGCGTCGCTGTACCGCGTCGGGAGTGGCGCGACCAGCGCCCCGAACGGATCGGGTGCGCGCTCGTAGACCGGCACGAAGCCCGCCATCTGCCGCGGCGACAGGCCCGACTCGGGCGCGGCCCAGCCGGCCCAGACCATGTCGGGCACCGGGCGATGGGCGCGGTGGCCCGGAACGACCACCACCTCCTGGCCGGCGAAGGCCAGGGCCTCCGGCCGGCTGATGTCCCCCACCGCCCCGCCCCGGGCCGTGTAGGCCGCCCAGAAGGCGTTCTGGCCGCCGTCGGAATAGGTGGTGCGGACGGCGGGCTCGCCCGCCTCGGCGAGCGCGGTCATCCGTGCCTCCTCGACCGCCCGGCGGGTGGTGACGGCCGCCTCGACGGCGGGATCCCGCGCGGGCGCGAAGGCGTAGCGGCTGGCGACCACCGAGACCTGCAGCTCCTCCCGGCTGACCTCGAACCGGTCGGAGCCGGCCTTGAGGTCCCGCCAGAAGGCGATGTTGGGGTCGGTCCGGTGGCGGGCCATGTTCTCGGCCGTCATCCGGAACGGGTAGGACTGGAACTGGAAGGCCGCCTGCCCGCCGTTCAGCGCGTCCCGGGCGATGGCGTAGATCTCGCCGACCGTGCCGTTGGTCATGGCGAAGCAGCCCATGGACGAGCAGATCCCGTGCACCATCACGGCGGAGCCGGTGCCGCCATGGGCCCGGTCGTAGGCGTTGGGATAGCCGACGTCGAAGGACAGGTAGTAGTGTGAGTTCGGGTTCATCTGGCGCCGGGGCACCGAGTAGAACCCCTCCGGGGTCTGCCGATCGCCGCTCCTGCGCTTCGGCCCGAGCTGGCCGGACCAGCGGCAGATCGGGAAGGTCTTGATGTAGACATAGCCCGCCGCGCCCTTCTTCCAGACCTCGATCTCCGATTCCTTCTTGTAGGCCCGGAACAGGACCGGCGAGGCGGCCGTCACGCCCTTCTGCGCCATCAGGGCGAGGGTCGCGGCCGGAATCGGCGCCTCGGCCTTGCCCGCCTGCGCGGCGGCCGGGCCTGCGAGGGCCAGCAGAACGAGGCCGGCGGCGAGAGGAAGCGAGGTCGACAGGGGCATGAACCGTCCGCGCTGGATCGGCCGGGATGGCTGCCGGACGGGCGCGGCCTCGCGACCTGACGGATTATTGCGGCGGCCGTGAGGCTGCGCGTCCGGTCCGTCCGGCGCCGCGACGGCGCGGCCGGACAACCGACGGTCACCCTCAGGCCGTCGGCGCCGGCTCCCGCTCGGGATCCGCCGGCACGGGCGCGACGACGGCGCTGTTCTCCACGGCGATCACCGCGTCGAACGGCGCGGCGCTCTCCGCGAGGCCCGTCTCGGGCAGGCAGACGATGAGGCCGCGCCCGGCCCGCGCCTGCCGCAGCTGGGCGAGCCGCTCGCGCGCGCCCTCGGCCTTGCGCTCGTCCATCGCGACCGCCACCACGAGGATGTCGGGGTCGCGGGCGAGGCACCGGCTCAGCTCGATCGCCACCCGCTCGCGGGCGTTGATCGCGCCGTCCGCCAGCGCCCCGGTGCTGGGCTGGATCTCGACCTTGCTGTCGAGGCCGAGGCCGTAGACTGAGGCCTCGAGGCCCTCGTCGGCCAGCACCCGGCGCACCAGCTCGCGCACCCGCGGCTCGGCATTGGCCTCGCCGAGACTGATCCGGCCGAACAGCAGGTTCTCCTCCAGGCTCGCGGCCGGATTGACCCGCGAGGGGTCGTGGAACACCACCGCGCCGGCGAGGTGGGGCGGCAGCATCCGGGCGAAGGACCGACGCGCCTGTACGAGGCGGTCCTCGAACAGGCCGTCGATCAGGCCGAAGCGGTGGCGGGACTCGTTGTAGCGCAGCGCGAGGCCGATCAGCCGCGTGCGGTCGCGCTGGCCCGCCGGCCCCCGGCGCAGGCTCGCCGCGCTGGGCAGGCGCACCACGAGATCCTCGAAATAGCCCCGCTCGGCCGCCTGGAACAGCGAGTAGGCGTCGAACAGGGGGTGGTCGTTGGGCAGGTCGGCGAAGATCTCCACCGTGCTGCGGGCGACCGACAGGCCGATCTCGGTGAGCGGGCGGACCAGCCCCTCGGCCTCCAGGACCGCCCGCAGGTAGGGGTGGCGGGCGAAGCGCAGGGGCGCGAAGGTGCCGCCCACCGGCTCGCCGAACAGGATGTTCTCGCCGATGCTCGCCTGGTTGTTGTAGCGGTCGGGATCGAACGGCTCGACGAGGCGCTCGGCGCCCTTGGCGGCTAGCGCCACCCGCATGGTCCGGCGGGCGGTGACGATCGCGGCGGCGAGCCGCGGCTGGGCGGCCGGATCGAGCCGCCCGGTCAGACCGCGGGCGTACACGAAGCCGTCGAGGCCGGTGAGCCGGCTGATGCCGATCAGCGCGATGTCGTCGGGGGCGGTCGCCGGATCGGTTCCGTAGAGCAGGTTCTGGCGGAGGGAGCCCTCCATCAGGATCGCCTCGCCCGACGTGAAGGCGATCCGCCGGGCGCGCTCGGCGGCGTCGAAGTCGCGCAGGTCCGTGCCCGCGTAGGTGACGGCCCCGGCCGTCGGCTCGACTTGCCCGGCCAGCACCGCCGCCAGCGCGCGGGCGCCGCTGCCGCGGCTGCCCGTGATCGCCACGTGGCCCGGCATCGACACGGCGACGTCGACGCCGGTCAGGCGCTCGCCCGTGGCCGGGTCGAAGGCACCGACGCCCTCGGTGGCCAGGATCCCGGACCGGGGCAGCGGCAGGGCGGTGGACCCGGTCCGGGCGGCCCGTGCCCGCCGGCCCTCCAGGGCCGCGATGGTGCGGGCGAGGTCGCGCAGGCGCGGGCGCACCGACCTGCGGACCATCCAGAGCCGCGCGCAGATCGCGGCGAGCCAGCCGGCGAGGCCGAAGGCGCCCACCGCCGCCACGAGGGCGGCCGGATCCACCGGCGCCGCGGGCGGCTGGCCCGGCCCCGAGCGCCAGAGCGCGGTGCCGGCGGCGATCGCCGGCAGGATCACCGCCAGGGCCAGGGCGGGCGCCCGGGCATAGGCCAGCCGCGCCTCGGCCCGCCCGACATTGGTCCGCATCGCGGCGACGCGGGCGGCGATGCGCCGGCGCTCGATGGCCGCCGCCCCGTGGTTGCGCACGGCGGGCAGCCGCCGGACGAGGTCGTTCAGGCTCTCCTCCGCGCGCGCGCTCGAGCGCAGGCGCAGCTCCTGCCGGTCGCGCGCGCGCTCGAGCACCAGCCCGTAGGCGAGGCCGATCGCCGCGAGGCCGATCACCGCCGCGGGGACCAGCCGGGGCGCGGCGAGCGCCGCGAAGCCGAGGGCCAGGATCAGCGCCGCGAGGGTCATCGCCGGCAGGACGATGCCGGCCGCGAGCAGGCGGTCGGCCCGGGCCAGCACCTCGCCGACGATCCGGGTGAGGCCGCGCGCCTCGTCCCGGGCTCCCGCCGGCGCGTCGAGGATCGCCTGCAGCACGCCCTCGCGGACGGCGTCCCCGGCCTTGTTCTGCGCCTTGAAGCACAGGCGCGCCACGAACCAGCCGACACCCGCCAGCGCCAGGGCGCAGACCGCGATGCACAGGAAGGCCGTGAGTTCGAGCTCGGCGGGGCGCATCGGCATGCCGGGGACGAGCACCAGTTCCCCGCCCGGGAGTTGCGCCGCCACGCGCAGGAACGGGAGCACCGGCGCCTCGTCGCGCGGTAGGACCGCGATCAGGTCGCGCAGGCACAGGAGCGCGAGGGCGCAGAGCGGCGCGCCGATCCCGACCGCGAGGGCCGCCGCGACGGCGTGCTGGGGCCGCGCGGCGCGCCACGTCAGGAGGAGAGGATCGGATTCCATGCGTCTCCGGACAGGATCGGGCGTCGGGACCGTCGCGGGGGAATAGGCTCTCGCGCCGGTCACGGGAAGTGTCGCGGTAGATGTGGCGGGGCCTGTCGCGGGCCTCGGCCAGCCCTGCCGTGGGCCGCTGCGACATGTCGGCCGGCCTGTTTCCGGTCGTGGCCCTGGTTTGGAAGCGCTCCAGCGTTAAAACCATCGGGCACGATGGGGCGCGGCGCCGCCGGGGCTCGGTTCCGCGAGGCTCGGGTCCGCGACGCCGCAGGCGCCCCGGTTCCCTTCGCGCGGGCGTCCGGCGCGCCGCACGATGTCGACCGGGACCAGAGGGTGAGGCGAGGCTTGCGGCGAGGGGCTGAGACGACCGAGCGCCATCTCACGGCCCTCGCCAGGCGCGGGCCGGCCTGATGGCGCAGCTGTTCACTCCCGGGGCCGACGCGCTCTACCGCCTCGCCCTGATGACCGGCGTCGCCTGCCTGGTGGGTCTCCCGGTCCTGGCGGCCGGGATCGTGCGCTCGAACTACGTCACGGGCGTCGGGATCGCGCCGGCGCAGCCGCTGCCGTTCAGCCACAAGCACCATTCCGGCGAGCTCGGCATCCAGTGCCGCTACTGCCACACCACGGTCGACCGGGAGGCCACCGCCGGGATCCCGCCGACCCACACCTGCATGACCTGCCACTCGCAGATCTGGACCGGCTCCGAGATGCTCAAGCCGGTGCGCGACAGCTACGCGCAGGACAAGCCGCTGGAGTGGAAGCGGCTGAACAAGCTGCCGCAATACGTCTACTACAACCACTCGGTCCACGTGACGAAGGGGATCGGCTGCTCGACCTGCCACGGCGACGTCACGTCGATGCAGATGACCTACCGGGCCAACGCCTTCGAGATGCAGTTCTGCCTCGACTGCCACCGGGCCCCGGAGAAATACGTCCGCACGCCGGATCAGGTCTGGAACATGACCTGGAAGCCGCCGTCCGACCAGGCGACCCTGGGCCCGAAGCTCGTGGCCCAGTACCATATCCGCGGCGGGGAGCGGCTGACCGAATGCGGGATCTGCCACCGATGACCGGCGCCCTCGACATCGCGGCCCTGCGCGAGAAACTCGCCGGCGGCGACGGGCCGCGCTTCTGGCGCAGCCTCGACGCCGTGGCCGACAGCCCGGAGTTCCGCGCCTATCTGGCGGCCGAGTTCCCGTCGGCGTCCCGGCTCGCCGCCGCCCCGGAGCGGCGCGGCTTCCTGAAGCTCATGGCCGCGTCCTTCGCGCTGGGCGGCCTCACCGCCTGCGGCGGCGGAGGCGGCCGCGACTACGAGGTGCCCTACGTCAACCAGCCCGAGCGGATCGTGCCGGGCACGGACCTGTCCTACGCCTCCTCGGCCCTGTTCGACGGCTTCGGCAACGGCATCCTGGTCACCACCCGCAACGGCCGCCCCCTGAAGATCGAGGGCAATCCCGAGCATCCCTGGAGCCGCGGCGGCACGGACGTGCTGGCCCAGGCCTCGGTCCTCGGGCTCTACGACCCGTTCCGCTCCCAGGCGGTGCAGCATCTCGGCCGGCCGAGTTCCTGGGCGGCGTTCCGGGCGGACCTGCAGGCGCGGATGCCGGGCTGGCGCGCGGGCCGCGGCGAGGGCCTCGCCCTGCTCACCGGCCCGGTGACGTCGCCGGGCGTGGCGGCCCAGATCGCGCGGCTGCGGGCCGCCTACCCGGCTTCGCGCTGGTACACCGGCGCCGGGGCAGGGCGCGCCGGGATCTACGAGGGCGCCCGCCAGGCCTACGGCCGGCCGCTGGAGACGATCCCGGATTTCGGCCGCGCCCGCACCATCGTGGCGCTGGACGGCGATTTTCTGGACCTCGGGCCCGGCCAGGTCGGCCTGTCGCGGCGCTGGAGCGAGGCGCGGCGCGCGGCCTACGCGGAGGGCCGCCTCCTCACCCTGCACGCGGCGGCGCCGACCCCGACGCTGACCAGCGCCAAGGCGGATCGCGGCCTCGTGGTCCCGGCCGGCCGGCTGGAGGACCTCACCCGGGACCTGCTCGCCCTGGCCGCCGGCGGCGCGGCCCCTGCGGGCGACGATCCCGTCGCGCGCTGGACGCGGAGCGCCGGGACGGCGCTCGCCGGGGCCCGGGGGAGCGGCATCGTCACCGCCGGCCTGACCGCGAGCCCCGAGTTGCACGCGCTGGTCCACCGCCTCAACGGCGCCCTCGGCAACACCGGCGCGACCCTGGTCCACACGGCGCCCGCGGAGGAGACCGGCGCCGGGACCCTGGCGGAGCTCGCGGAGGCGATGGATCGGGGCGCCGTCCAGGTGCTCGTCGTGCTCGGCGCCAATCCGGTCTACGAAGCGCCGGGCGTCCTCGATTTCGCCGCCCGGATGGCGCGCGTGCCGCTCAAGATCCACGCGGGGCTCTACTACGACGAGACCGGCGCGCACGCCGACTGGCACCTGCCCGCCGCCCACCCGCTGGAATCCTGGGGCGACATCCGATCCCTCGATGGGACGGTGGGGCTGATCCAGCCGACCGTCGCGCCCCTGTACAACGGCCGCACGCCGGCGGAGATGCTGGCCTTCCTGGCCGGCGGTGAGGGTGGGGAGAGCGGCCAGGACGCGCTGGGCCTCCTCAAGGCGCAGGCGCGGAATGCCGGCGAGGACGACGCGGCTCTCGAAACCCGCTTCACGGAAGCCCTGCGCCTCGGCTTCTGGGCGGGCAGCGCGCGCCCGGCCGAGACCGTCGCGCTGACGCAGGCCGCGGCCCCCGCGGCCGCTCCATCCCCCGCGCCCGCGGGCGCGGTCGAGGTGCTGTTCCGGCCCGATCCGACGATCTGGGACGGCACCCATGCCGACCTCGCGTGGCTGCAGGAGCTCCCGAAGCCCCTGACCAAGGTGGTCTGGGAGAACGTGGTCGCGGTGAGCCCCCGCCTCGCCGAGCGCGAGGGGATCGCGACGGGCGACATCCTGCGGGTCGAGGCCGGCGGCCGCGCCGTCGAGGGGCCGGCCTGGATCCTGCCCGGCCAGGCCGAAGCCAGCGTCACCCTCACCCTCGGCTACGGCCGCGACGTGCCGGACCACCTCGCCCGCGGCCTCGGCTACGATTCCGCGCCCCTGCGCCCGGCCGGTTCGACCTGGCGGCTCGCCGGCGCCCGGCTGACGAAGACCGGCCGCGCGCGCAAGCCGGTGACCACCCAGCATCTCGGCACGATGGAGGGGCAGGATCTCGTGCGCGTGCAGGTCCTGGGCGCCGCGCCCGCGGGCGATCCCAAGGGCGCGCCGGCCCCCGCCTCGTTCTACCCGCCCCCGGAGAGCCAGGATCGCTGGGTCGCCGCGCAATGGGGCATGGCCATCGACCTCGACGCCTGCATCGGCTGCAACGCCTGCGTCACCGCCTGCCAAGCGGAGAACAACATCCCCGTGGTCGGGCGCGAGGAGGTCGCTCTCGGCCGGTGGATGGGCTGGCTGCGGGTCGACCGCTACTACGCGGGCGCGCTCGACGCGCCGACGACGCATTTCCAGCCGGTGCCCTGCATGCATTGCGAGCAGGCGCCCTGCGAGCTCGGCTGCCCCGTGGAGGCGACGCTCCACGACAGCGAGGGCCTGAACCTGCAGGTCTACAACCGCTGCGTCGGCACCCGGACCTGCCAGAGCTACTGCCCCTACAAGGTCCGCCGCTTCAACTACCGCGACTATGCCGGCGGCATGACCCCGGTGGAGCAGCAGCAGCGCAATCCCGAGGTCACGGTCCGGTCCCGCGGCGTGATGGAGAAGTGCACCTACTGCATCCAGCGGATCACGGCCGCCCGGATCACCTCCGCCAAGGATGCCCACGCGCCGATCCCCGACGGGACCGTCGAGACCGCCTGCCAGGGCGCCTGCCCGACCCGGGCGATCACCTTCGGCAACGTCGCCGACCCGGGGAGCCAGGTCTCGGCCGCCCGCAGGGACACGCGGGAATACGCGCTCCTCGGCCACCTGAACACGCGGCCGCGCACCACCTACCTCGCCGGGCTCGCGCCCGCCGCGGACTCGGACGGACGGGAGGGCTGAGCATGTCCGGCGCCCTCTCCGGCGGCACGCAGCCCGGATCCCTGATCCGGCCCGACGAGACCCTCCAGGGGATCGGCGGCGCCGTCACGGCGATCCCGCTGACCCATCCGGGCAACCGGCGCTGGTGGATCGCCTTCGCAGGGGCGGCCGCGCTCCTCGGTCTGTTCCTCCTCACCCTCGGCTACCTGCTCTACGCCGGCCCCGGCATCTGGGCGAACAACAACGCCGTCGTCTGGGCGCTCGACATCGCGAGCTACGACTGGTGGATCGGCGTCGCGTCCGGCAGCCTGCTGGTCTCGGCGATCCTGCTCCTCCTCGGCGCGGAGTGGCGCGGGGCGGTGAACCGCGTCGCCGAGACCCTGGCGCTGCTGGCCACGGCGGCCGCCGGGCTCTACCCGATCATCCATCTCGGGCGGCCGTGGTTCTTCTTCTGGAACCTGCCCTACCCCAACACCTACGATCTCTGGCCGCAGTTCCGCTCGCCGCTCCTCTGGGACGCGATCGACATCGTGTCCTTCCTGGTGATCTGCGTGAGCCTCTGGTTCATCGGCCTGCTGCCGGACCTCGCGACGCTGCGCGACCGGGCGCACCTGGAGGCGATGCGCCAGCTGGAGACGAAGGCGCCGACCCGGAAGCTCGCCGTCCTGCGCGCGCAGGTCTACGGCATCCTCGCCTCGGGCTGGCGCGGCTCGGCGGCCCACTGGCAGATCTGGGTCCAGGCCTACCGGACGGTGGCGCTGCTCGGCGTGCTGCTGGTTGTCTCGGTCCAGACCGGGGCCTCGGTGATGCTGGCAGGCTCGCTGATGCCCGGCTGGCACAGCACGCTGCTGCCGGTGAGCTTCCTGGTCAACGCGGTCTATTCCGGCGTCGGCGTCACGGCGGTGATCGTGATGCTGATCCGCCGCGTCTACGGCCTCGACGCCCTGGTGACCGACCGCCACCTCGACGTGCTCGGGCGGCTGCTGCTCTGCCTCGGCTGCGCCAGCGCCTACTGCTACGCGGCCGAGTACTTCGACACGTTCCTCAACGGCGACGCCGAGGGGCGCGGCGTCCTGGTCCGGCGCATGACCGGCGACCACGCCCTCGTGTCCTGGACGGCGATCCTGTGCCTCGTCCTGCCCGCGCAGATCCTGTGGTCGGCCCGGGCCCGCACGGCGCCGCTGGCGCTTGCGACGGTCGGCCTCCTCGTGGCGATCGGCGCCTACGCGGACCACGTCATGGTCCTGGTCGTCACCCTGACCCAGGACTTCCTGCCCTCCTCGAGGCTGCCCTACACGACCGACGTCTGGGGCATCGCCACCTTCGCGGGCTCGATCGGGCTGTTCCTGACCCTGCTGCTCCTGTTCCTGCGGTACCTGCCGGCCGTCTCGATCGTCGAGAGCCGCCGCCTCGCCCTGACGGTGTCGCCGGCCGCCCAGGAGGCCGCCCGCGCGGCCGCGTCCCGGGCCACGGGCCGCCCGGAGGAGAACCCGGTCACCGCGCCCCTGTGGGGCGTGTCGGCGACCTTCGCGAGCCAGGGCGACCTCGCGGCCGCCCTCCAGGCGGTTTCCGGGCTCGGCCCGGATCAGGTCCATCTCGACGGGCACGGCCCGGTGCCGATGCCCCGCACCCTGCGGCCCCTGGGCCTGGAGGGGCGCTCGATCCTGCCCTACGCCCTCGGCGGCGCCCTGCTCGGCGGCTTCGGCTTCTTCGCCATGTGCGTCTACGCCACGGCCTACGACTACGTGTTCCTGATCGGCGGACGCCCGCGCCTGTCCTGGCCCTCCTTCGTGGTCCCGAGCGTCTCCTTCGCGATGATGGCGGGCTGCGTGGCGATCCACCTCGCGCTCCTCGTGCTCAACCGCCTGCCCCGCCTGAACCACCCGGCCTTCAACATCCCGGGCTTCCTGCGGGCCTCGGAGGACCGGTTCTTCCTCTCCGCGGAGGCGCGCGGCGACCGGTTCGACGCGGGCCGGATCGAGCGGCGGCTCGCGTCCCTGCCGGCCGAGGCCGGCCGCCCCCTCGAGATCCGGCGGATTCCGCGATGAGGCGCGCCCTCCTCGCCTGCCTGGCCCTGGCGCCCCTCGCGGCCTGCGGCGAGGCCGACATGGCCGATCAGGCCCGGGCCAAGACCTGGGACAGGAACCCGTTCTTTCCCCGCGAGATCACCATGCGCCAGCCGGTAGCCGGCACCGTGCCGCGGAGCGATCCGGCCCGCGCGGCGCCGCAGCCGCAGACGATCAGCCGGGCGCTGCTCGACCAGGGCCGCGAGCGCTACGGGGTATTCTGCACACCCTGCCACGGGCAGGACGGCCGCGGCGCCGGGATGATCGTGGCCCGGGGCTTCCCGTCCGCCGGCGATCTCACGGCCGGGCCCGTGCGGGCGGCCTCCGCGTCCGACCTCTACGACGCGATCTCGAACGGCCGGAAGGCGATGTTCGGCATGGCCCAGATGATCCCCTCGGCCGACCGCTGGGCGATCGTCGCCTATGTCCGCGCCCTCCAGCTCAGCCAGGACGCCCCGGTGGCGAGCCTGCCGGCGGCGGATCGCGCGCGGCTGGAGGCGACGCCGTGAGGCGCCCCGTCCTGCTCGGCCTCGCCGGCCTCGTCCTCCTGGCCGTCTGCCTGATCGCGGGCGGCTGGCGCGGAGCCGCGGCCTCGTATCTCGCGGCGTGGCTGGTCCTCCTCGCCCTGCCGGTCGGTGCCCTGCCGGTGGTCATCGTCGCCGAGCGCTTCGGCGAGCGGGTCCGCGCGCGCGGCGGCATCGAGATGCTGGCGGGTCTGCGCCGGCTGACGGCGCTGATGCCGGTCGCGGCCGTGCTGGCGCTGCCGCTCCTGGCCGCCGCGCCCCTGCTCTATCCCTGGGTGAGCGCCCCGGCGCGAACGCCCCTGGCCGCCCTGTGGTTCACGGTGCCATTCTTCGCGGTCCGGGTGATCGTCTACCTCGCGGCCTGGATCTGGCTGGCGCTGCGCTTCGCCAAGCCGTTCGACGCGCCCGGAGAGGGGCGGACCGTGCCGGCGGTGGGGCTGCACGCGGTCGTCGGCACGCTGTTCGTCACCGACGTCGTCGCCTCCCTGGATCCGCGGCTCGACTCGACCCTCCTGGGCCTCCTGGTGATGACGGCGTGGAGCGGCCTCGCCTTCGCGGCGGCGATCCTGCTGGCCTGGGAGGAGCCGGAGCCCGTGGGCCGCGGCCGCACGGCTCCCGGACGAGGCCGGCTGGTGCCCCTCGTGGTGCTCCTCGGCCTCTGGGCCTACCTGCACTTCGTGCAGTTCCTGATCGTCTGGTCGGCCAACCTGCCGCCCGAGGTGGCGTGGTATTTCGCTCGCGGCGGCTGGGTCGGGCGGGCGCTGGCGATCGTGGCCGGCGCGGTGGTGGTGCTGGCCGGCCTCGCGACCCTCCGGCCCGGGCGCCCGACCACCCGGATCCTGGCCGGCGCGGCGCTCGCCGTCCACGCCCTGGAGATGTTCTGGCTGATCACCCCGGCGGTGCGCGACCGCTTCGTCCTCCGGCCGAGCGACGTGCTGGCCGCCGGCGCCGTGGCCTGCCTCGCGGCCGCGCTGCGCCCGCTGATGCGTCCGCGCGCCGATCGGGCGGCCTCCGACGCCCGCCGCGCCGGGAGGCCGGCGTGAGCGCGGACGGACCCACCGGCCTGATCCCGGCGATCCTGGCGGGGCTGACCCTGCGCGGCACCGGCCTCCTGAACGGGCGGCCGCCGCGCCCGGCGGCCAATTCCCAGCGCGATCCCGACGGTCCTGGGCACGAGACCAGCGACGTCAACGTCCGCAACACCGTGCTGGTGATGGCGGGCCTCGCGCTGACGGCGCTGGCGGTCGTCGGCACGATGGTCTGGCTGATGGGCACCTTCGCGGCGAGCCAGCGGCGGGCGCTCCCTGCCCTGACGCCGCAGCAGACGACGCGGCTTGAGCCGCCGCCGCCGAACCTGCAGGCCGACCCTTACGCCGATCTCGACCGCGAGCGGGCGGCGGCCGCGGCGCACCTCTCCGGCTACGGTTACCGGGACGAGGCCCGCACCCGCGCCCGCATCCCGATCGGGCGCGCCATGGACCTGACCGTCGGCCGCTCTCTCGAACCGGCGGAGCCCGCTGCGCGATGACGCCGAGCCACGATTCCCTCCAGCTCTGGCCCGCCGCGGTCTCCGCCACCGCGAGCGAGACCGACCTGCTCATCCTGGCCTTCACGGTCCTGACGCTGCTGCTGACCGTGCCGGTCTTCGTGGCGATCACCTACTTCGCCCTGCGCTACCGCGAGGGCTCCGAGGCGGACCGGAGCCCCTCGGGCATCCGCTCGAACCTCATCGAGATCAGCTGGATGCTGATCCCGTTCCTGCTGACGCTGATCTTCTTCGTCTGGGGCGCGCGGCTGTTCATCCAGTCGAAGAACCCGCCCCCCGACGCCATGGTGGTCGAGGCGATCGGCCGGCAGTGGATGTGGAAGTTCCAGCACCCGACGGGCCAGTCCGAGATCAACAACCTGCACCTGCCGATCGGCCAGCCGATCCGCCTGCATATCATCAGCCAGGACGTGATCCACGCCCTCTACCTGCCGGCCGTGCGGATGCAGGTGGCGGCCCTGCCCGACCGCTATACCGACCTGTGGTTCAAGGCCGACAAGGTTGGCACCTACCACCTCTACTGCTCGGAATATTGCGGCACCGACCATTCCGTGATGGGCGGCGAGGTCACCTTCATGAACCCCGGCGACTACCAGGACTGGCTGACCCACGCGGGCGCGCAGCAGGGCAAGGTCGCGGCCGGTCGCGCCCTCTACGAGGCCTATGGCTGCGCCGGCTGCCACGAGCCCGGCTCCCCCGTGAAGGCGCCGAGCCTCGCCGGCCTCTACGGCAGCCAGGTGACGCTCGCCGACGGCCGCACCGTCACGGCCGATGACGGTTGGCTGCGCGAGAAGATCCTGAACCCGAACGGCGACCGGCTCGCCGGCGGGGGCAAGCAGGTCATGCCGAGCTTCGCCGGCCGGATCCCGGCGGACGAACTCGGCACGCTGATCGATTTCCTGAAATCCTACACGGGCCCGGCCTCCGGCAAGGCCGCGGACGCGACGCCGCCGGGAGCGACACGATGAGCGCATCGGGCAGCATCGGCGGCACCGCCCGCCGGGAACCCCACGCCCCGGAATCCACGATCGGGCGCAAGGCCGACTACCTGCACGCGGAATCGACTCTGCGCTCGTGGTTCCTCACCACCGACCACAAGCGCATCGCGCTCCTCTACCTCGCCTCGATCACCGGCTTCTTCGTGATCGGCGCCCTGGCGGCCGGCGTGGTGCGCCTCGCGCTGATCGTGCCCAACGGCGCGATCATGACCAACGACACCTACAACAAGGCCTTCACCATCCACGGGGTGGTGATGGTCTGGTTCTTCCTGATCCCGTCGATCCCCGCGACCTTCGGCAACTTCCTGATCCCCTTGATGATCGGGGCCAGGGACCTCGCCTTCCCGAAGCTCAACCTGACGAGCTGGTACGTGTTCATGGCGGGCGCCCTGTTCACCCTGGTCTCGGTGGTGCTGGGCGGTGTCGATACCGGCTGGACCTTCTACGCCCCGCTCTCGACGGCCTTCTCGAACACCTGGGTGCTGCCGGCGCTGATCGGCGTGACCATCGTGGGCTTCTCGTCGATCCTGACGGGGCTCAACTTCGTGGTCACGATCCACACCATGCGGGCGCCCGGCATGACGTGGTTCAAGCTGCCGATCTTCGTCTGGGCGCACTACGCCACGAGCCTGATCTTCCTGCTGGCGACGCCCGTCATCACCACCGCGCTGATCCTGCTGATCGCGGAGCGCGCCTTCCACATCGGCGTGTTCGACCCGGCCTATGGCGGCGACCCGGTGCTGTTCCAGCACCTGTTCTGGTTCTACTCGCACCCGGCCGTGTACATCATGGTCCTGCCCGGCATGGGAGTGATCTCCGAGATCGTCCCGGCCTTCGCGCAGAAGAAGCTGTTCGGCTACCGCTTCGTCGCCTACGCGTCGATCGGGCTGGCCTCCGTGACCTTCTTCGTCTGGGGCCACCACATGTTCGTCAACGGCCAGAGCGACTTGGCCTCGCTGGTCTTCTCCGCCCTGTCCTTCGCGGTGGCGGTGCCCTCGGCCGTGAAGGTCTACAACTGGACCGCCACGATCCATAAGGGAGCCCTGCGGCTCGACACGCCGATGCTCTACGCGATGGGCTATATCGGCCTGTTCGTGCTCGGCGGCCTCACCGGCCTCTACCTCGCGACGCTCGCCATCAACCAGCACATCCACGCGACCTACTTCGTGGTCGCGCATTTCCACTACATCATGGTCGGCGGCACGGTGCTGGCGTTCCTGGGCGGCCTGCACTTCTGGTGGCCGAAATTCACCGGCCGGATGTACAGCGAGCCCTGGGGCCGGGTCTCGGCGCTGCTGATCTTCATCGGCTTCAACGTGACCTTCTTCCCGCAGTTCATCCTGGGCTATCTGGGGATGCCGCGACGCTACGCGACCTATCCGGCCGAGTTCCAGCTCCTGAACGTTCTGTCCTCGGCGGGCGCTACGATCCTGGCGGCGGGCTACATCTTCCCGATGCTCTACCTCGTCTATTCCCTGTGGTTCGGGCGGAAGGCGCCCGCCAACCCGTGGAACGCGAAGGGACTCGAGTGGGAGACCGCCTCCCCGCCGCCGACGCACAACTTCCTGTCGCCGCCGGAGGTGCCGCGCATCCCCTACGACTACCCGATCCAGGCCCAGGAATCCCGGGACCAGCACGGATGAGCGCGCCCCTGGCCGACGGCGTCGGGGTCGCCCGCGCGCACCATTTCGAGACCGTCGCGCAGCAGCGCGCGGCGGCGACGCTCGGCATCTGGGCGTGGCTGATCACCGAGCTCCTGCTGTTCTCGGCCCTGTTCCTGGTGGCGCTGATCACCCGGATCCAGCACCCCGAGGCGACCGTCGCGGCGGCCAAGCACCTCAAGTTCTGGATCGGCGCCACCAACACCGTGGTGCTGATCTGCTCCAGCCTGACCATGTCGATGGCAATCGAGTTCTCGCGGATGGGCTGGCAGCGCGCCATGGTGCGGGCGATGCTGGCGACCGCGGCGCTCGGCGGCCTGTTCCTCGTGCTCAAGGGCTACGAGTACTACGCCGACTGGGCCGAGCACATGATGCCGTTCCTCTCCGACCGGCCCTTCGCGCTCGCCGAGACGCCGGCGGCACGGCTGTTCGTGAACCTCTACTACGTCGCGACGCTGCTGCACGCGCTGCACCTGTTCACCGGCATCGCACTCCTGCTCGGCATGACCTGGCTGGCCGCCAAGGCCGGTTTCCTCGCTCGGCACCAGAACTGGATCGAGGTCTACGGTCTCTACTGGCACTTCATCGACCTCGTCTGGATCCTGGCCTTCCCGATCCTCTACGTGGTGAACCGGTAGGATGCGGAACCCCCTCGTGACCCTGAGCGCCGACGAGCGCGCCCTGCTCCGGAAGCGCCTGCGCACGCCCGTCCTCACCTTCCTGGCGCTGCTGGCCCTGCTCGCCATCAACGTCACCCTCGGCGCCACCCTCCCCTTCGCGCAGGTCTGGATCGTCGAGCTCGCCGTCGTCGCCGTGATGGTGGCGCTGATCCTCCTCGTCTCCATGGAGGTGATCCACGAGCCGCCGCTGATCTGGCTGTTCTCGGGACTCGGCTTCTTCTGGGTCGCCATCATGGTCGGCATGACGCTGACCGACTATCTCGCCCGCTGACCCGCGCGAAAGCCGTTGTCGGGGCGGCCGAACGCTCCTAAACGTCGCCGCTTCCCCGCATGGCCCGGCTGCAAGACGATGTGCGAACTGCTCGGCATGAGCGCCAACGTGCCGACCGACATCCGCTTCTCCTTCGCGGGGCTCGCCCGGCGCGGCGGCGAGACCGGGCCCCACGCCGACGGCTGGGGCATCAGCTTCTACGACGGCCGCACCTGCCGCAGCTTCCACGAGCCGGAGCCGAGCGCCCGCTCGCAGCTCGCCCGGCTCCTGCGCGACATGCCGATCAAGAGCCGGATCGTCGTCGCCCATGTCCGCAAGGCCAATCGCGGCCGGGTCAGCCTCGAGAACACCCACCCGTTCTCCCGGGAATTGTGGGGCCGCCGCTGGACCTTCGCGCACAACGGCCAGCTCAAGGGCGTGAAGCGGCTGCCGCTGGGCGGCTTCATGCCGATCGGGTCCACCGACAGCGAGCACGCCTTCTGCTGGATGCTCGGCCGGCTCCAGGCCCGGTTCCGCGCCCTGCCCCGGCCCGAGACCCTCGACCGGGCGGTGGCCGACCTCGCGGGCGAGCTGCACGCGCTCGGCGTGTTCAACATGCTGCTCACCGACAGCCGCACCCTCTACGCCCATTGCGGCAAGCGCCTCTGCTATCTCACCCGCTGCGCGCCCTTCGGGAAGGCCACCCTGATCGACGAGGACTGGCAGGTGGATTTCGCCCAGGAGACCACCGAGCACGACGTGGTGACGGTCATCGCCACGCAGGCGCTGACCCGGGACGAGTGCTGGACCGATCTCGCCCGCGGCGACGTCCTGACCCTGCGCGACGGGACGATCCGGCTGTTGAGACCGAGCAACTTAGCTTAAGTGTGTTTTGCCTGAGGGTGCATGCCCGCGCCCGATGCGCTAGAACTCCGGTAACAGGAGCGCATCGGCCGGACTTCCGCACCGGGTCGAGCCGGCAAGCGCCCCACCTCGACCCGCTCCGGACCACAGGTCGAGCCACGATGAGTTGACGAGCGCGATACGCATGACCCGCGACGACACCGACACCGTCCTGTCCCAGGAGGACGGGACTCGGGATGGCCGCCCGAACCTGGCGCCCGGCATCCGCACGCATCTCGGTGAGCACCTGCGCACGGTCTACGAGCGGATCGGCGAGGAGACGATGCCGTCCCGCTTCGCCGAGCTGATCGAGAAGCTCGAGGCGGCCCTGCGTGCCCGCGGCGAGGCGATCGAGCCGGAATTCCGCAACGGTCTGCTCGCGGCCGTGCCGTCGCTGCGCGCCTTCGCGCTGTCGCTGACCTCGAACCCGGCCCGCTCGGACGACCTCGTGCAGGACACCCTGCTGAAGGGCTGGCAGCACCGCGCGCGCTTCCAGCCGGGCACCAACCTGAACGCGTGGCTGTTCACGATCCTGCGCAACATCTTCTACTCGGACCATCGCAAGCGGGTCCGCGAGGTCGAGGATCAGGACGGATCCTACGCGGCCCGGCTCGCCACCGCCCCGCACCAGGGCGACCGGCTCGACGTCGAGGACCTGCAATCGGCGCTCGCGAAGCTGCCGCCGGACCAGCGCGAGGCGCTGGTGCTGGTCGGTGCCGAGGGCGTCTCCTACGAGGAGGCCGCGACCATCATGGGCTGCAAGGTCGGCACCGTGAAGAGCCGCGTCAGCCGCGCCCGCGGCCGACTCGCCGAGCTCCTGGGCTACGACGAGGAGGACCTCGGCTCCGACCGGTTCATCCAGTCGGCGATGCCGAAGGACGCGTAGGCGCCCGGCCCGAACCGGGCCGGAAGTCCACAAAAAAAGATGCATCCGATTCCGGGGATCGGGCGTTACCGGCCCGAGCTTCGCTGCGCCAGCGCGGCGAGACACCACGGAACGGAGATGCATCGCATGACCTTCAAGACCCTCATCGCCGCCTCGGCCCTCGCCCTCTCGCTGCCGCTGGCGGCCCAGGCCCAGGGCACCATCCCGGGCGCCGAGCGCGGCGCGGCGGCCGGTGCCGATGCGGCCGGCCCGATCGGCGGCATCGTCGGCGGCGCGGTCGGTGCGGCCACCGGCACGGTGGGCGGCATCCTCGGCGTCGACATGGCCCCGCGCTTCCGCAGCTACGTCCGCGAGCGCAACGTCCGCTCCTACGACTACGACGGTCGCGTCGCCGTCGGCACCACCCTGCCGGCCTCGGGCGTGACCTACTACGACGTGCCGAGCGAGTACCGCGTGCAGCCGGGCTACCGCTACACCGTGGTGAACGACCGCCCGGTGCTGGTCGACCGCGGCCACCGCATCGTCGAGGTCATCGACTGAGACCCTGGGCCGGTCTCGCACCGGCCCTAACGCCCCCGGAGCCCGGCTCCGGGGGCATTCCCGCAGCCGCGGCCGCCGGCGCAACGCTTCATCCGTCCGGCCGTTGATGACGGTTCGACCCGTGAGGCGACCATGAGCGACACTCCCACCGATCCGAAATCCACCCTGCCGGAACCGGTGCGCGACCATCTCGGCCAGCAGCTGCGCAGCGTCCTGCCGGTCGGGTCCGACAAGCCGCGCTTCCTCGGCGACGACCCGGTGCCGGACGAGTTCGAGCCCCAGATCCGCCGGCTCGAGACCCGCCTCAAGACCCACGAGGAGGGCACCGGCGCCGTCGGTCAGGCCCTCGACCAGATCCTCGACGCCTTCGGGGTGAAGCCGCGGGACGACGACACGCGCGCGGACTGAGCCGTCGACCGAGCCGTCAGACGCGCGGCTTCGTCGCCAGGATGTCGCGGATCTCGGAGAGGAGCTTCACGTCGGCCGGCACCTCGTCGGGCTTCTTGGTCTCGGCAAGCTGGAGACGGTTCATCGCCCGGATGACGAGGAACAGCACGAAGGCGACGATCGCGAAGTTCAGCGTCAGGGTCAGGAACTGGCCGTAACCGATGACGGCGCCCTGCTTCTTCGCGTCCACGTAGGGCAGGCCGGCCTGCACCTTCGACGACAGCGGGATGTAGTAGTTCGAGAAATCGAGCCCGCCCGTGATTGCGCCGATCACCGGCATGAAGATGTCCTGGACCGCCGAATTGACGATGGCCCCGAAGGCCGCGCCGATGATCACGCCGACCGCGAGATCGACCACATTCCCGCGCAGCGCGAACTTCTTGAATTCCTCGAGCATCGCCGAATCCCCCTCGCCGAACGCCGCCAAGGTAGGGGATCATCCCGCGACGGCCAGTGCCTAGTCCGGCTTCACCGCCGCGGCCCGCGCCTCCGCGGCGCTCTCGGGCTGCGCCTCGGCGCCGGCGGCCGACCGTTCCCCGGCCGGGGCGGCCAGCTCCGCCTTGAGCCGGCGGCGGTACTGGGCGGCGACCACCGGGATGGTCAGCAGGTAGCCGCCGCTCACCGCCACCAGCGCCTCGAACGGGTAGCTGATCAGGATGCCGAAGGCCGCGACGCCGAACAGGAAGATCGGCAGGACGAGGCTGCGCGGCACCCGCTTGCCCATGGTCTTGCCCGAGTAGGTCGGGACCGTGGAGACGACCAGCAGGGCGATGCACAGCACGTAGATCAGGACCGCCGGCGCCGCCCAGGTCTCGATGCCGAAGCCCAGGAAGTGCAGGTAGAGCGGCAGCATCGCGGTGAGCGCCCCCGCCGGGGCCGGCATGCCGACGAAGAAGTCCTTCTTCCATTCCGGCCGGTTCGGGTCGTCCAGCATCGCGTTGAAGCGGGCGAGGCGCAGCGCCATGGCGATGGCGAAGATCAGCGCCACGATCCAGCCCACCGATTTCAGGTGGAACAGCACGAAGCCGTAGAGGATGAGCGCCGGGGCGCAGCCGAAATTGACGAAGTCGGCGAGCGAGTCGAGCTCCGCGCCGAAGCGCGACGTCCCCTTGAGCAGCCGCGCCACCCGCCCGTCGATCCCGTCCAGCACGCCGGCCACCACCACGGCGATGACGGCGGGCTCGAACTTGCCCTCGAAGGCCAGCCGGATCGCCGTCAGCCCGAGGCAGAGCGCCATCAGGGTGATCATGTTGGGCGCGATCATCCGGAACGGCACCGGCTTGAACCGGCGCGGCCGCGGCTCGTTCGGGTCGGGCGCGAAGGGCGGGAAGAGATCGTCCATGGCCGCCTCAGATCCGCTTGAACAGCCGCTCCGGGCCGCCGCCGAGATCGGCCAGCACCGTCTCGCCGGCCACCGCCTTCTGGCCGAGGCCGACCAGCACGGTCGAGCCGGCCGGCAGATAGACGTCCACCCGCGAGCCGAAGCGGATCAGGCCGAACCGCTCGCCGACGCCGAGCACGTCGCCCGCCGAGACGAAGCCGACGATGCGCCGGGCCACGAGGCCGGCGATCTGCACCACGCCGACCCGCTTCGGCTGGCCCGCATGGGTCGTCTCGATGACCATGCCGTTGCGCTCGTTGTCGTCGCTGGCCTTGTCGAGCTCGGCGTTCAGGAACAGGCCCGGCGTGTAGTGGATCTGGCCGATCCGGCCGGCCACCGGCACACGGTTCACGTGGCAGTCGAACACGTTCATGAACACCGAGACCCGCAGGGTCGGCACCTGCGGCAGGTCGAGCTCGGGCGGCGGCAGCACGGTGGCGATGAGGTTCACGCGGCCGTCGGCGGGCGAGATCACGAGCCCGTCGGCCACCGGGGTGACGCGCTCCGGATCGCGGAAGAAGTAGCAGACCCAGAGGGTCAGGATCAGGAAGATCCAGCCGAAGAACTGGGAGAAGTAGCCCGCCAGCACCGTCAGCACGATGCCGATCAGGATGAAGGGGTAGCCCTCCTTGTGGATCGGCACGAGCGTCCGGCGGATCGTCTCGATCAGGTCGGTCATGGGGTCAATGGACTCGAGAGGGGCGCGGGCGGGGACGACGGGCGGGCGGACGTGTCGGACCGGCGGATGGCAGTCCGCCGGGCCGCCGTCAACTTTCCAGGGGTCGCGGGGCGGCGCGGGCCGCCGCGCCCGCTGCCGCCGGGTGCCGCTCAGGCGCCGATTCGGGGGCGAGAACCCGCCGGCTTGCGGACACGCGTGATCGTCCCCGCGCGCGCCTGGGCGCCGGGGGCATGGCCCGGGAGACCACACGAGGGACGCGGGACGCCGCGGGAACCCAGGTGTCGGCCAAGTACGCGCGGGATCCGATCCCCGCGGCGCCCCGCGGCACCGGCCGGGCCTCTCCCCCGGACGCTGCCGTCTTTCTCGTCGCGGCGTCTCCGACGTCCCGGTCCTGCGACTCCCCGTTAGCGGTCTCGGGCGAGGTGCGCGCACGCCGTGCCCGCAACCCCCGGAACCCGCATCGGCGCCGTGGCCTTCCAGCCGTCCCCCGCCTCGTCGTGGGCGGGTCCGCAGGTCGCTCAGGGTCAGCCCAGAGGCGGGTCGGCGCGGGGGCATTTCCTCCCCCGCCGGGCAGAGTGCCGCCCGGTCTCACGCCCGCGTCCGAGGCACGCCCCGCACCGGTCCGCCGCCCGGGGCGATGGCGGCTGAGAGCCACCGACGCGGGCGCCGCCCCGTCCCCGGACC